>NZ_CP013341.1:300710-601421 GCF_001455205.1 Nitrosomonas ureae | reverse complement strand
ATAAGCAACGCACGATTACTGCTTCCCCTTTCTTAGGACCCATAGCGGTGCCATGGCTGAATCCAGGTGGCCTTTATTGATAATCTGATTCAAGATAGCCAGCGCACTCCAGACACGGGATATAAATTGAAATACGGGATAAACCGGAAGAATAAAAATGGCATTACAGTCTTCCTTTCTTCTATCGGTAATGAATAGCAGATAGAGAAAGTACTGAATGGCAATAAGGCAAAAATAGAAGGTATAAACCAATATCATGCTAAGCAAGAAGGCATGGAAAGGAAGCTTCACTGCGATATAAATCGTATAGATCACAATAGAAAAAGGCATGACAATCTGAAACAAGATGCCGTACCAGAAAAGAAAAATGAAATTTTTCCACCCCATCATTGAAGCTGAAATGCCGAGCTTGTGCTTGTTTGAATAGATATACCAGAGATCGCCATCCCATCTTAAGCGTTGCTTAAGAAAATCCATAAAACTTTCGGGTACATCCGTATGAGAAACCGCCCCCGGTTCAAACTCAATTTGTAGATGCGGATAGCGCTTGTAATATTGCTTGATACGAAGTGTCAGATCGAGATCCTCGGCGGTTCCGGTATTCCAGCCTCCCACCTGCTGAAGAAAAGATTTTCTGAAAATACCGAATGCTCCCGGTACATTATTGATAACGCCCAAGTTCGCAAACCCCAATTTTCCTACTTGCATTGTCAACATATATTCTAAGCTTTGCAGTCGGGTCATGATTGTTTTTGCGGCGTTACGTACCCGCATCGGGCCTGTGACAGCAACCATGTCAGGTTTGCGAAAATGTGCTGCGGCATGATGGACCATTTGATTATCAAATGAGGTATCGCCATCCAAAGCAAAGAAAATTTCCCCTCTCGCTCGGTTTAACCCTGCATTGAGCGAAGAAACCCTACCTCCGCGCTGAAACTTGGGAATAATGACTAGCGAGCGTTTAGGGTATCGGGAAACTAAAGAAATAAGTTCTACCAGAGCCTGATAAGTGGCTTGGTTTCTTTTTGCCTCGTCCACGATTGCAATAATTTCTATGTGTCCGGAATATACTTGTTCCAGCAATGAAATCACCGTACTTTGGACAGCCTTGCCTTCCGCATAACAGGTGATGGCACAAGTTACATGAGGGAAGTAATGAAGCGTCAAGGGCGCCTCTATAGCGTTCTTGATTAGATAGCGGAATGCGCTCATCCAGTTAAGAAAATAAAGAGGAAGCTCAAAAAACAGTACAAATGGAATCAGCATGAACGCATACTGAAAATCCTGATAGTGGGACAATGTAGCCTGAAACAGATACCAAGCCTGGTTCAGACTTTCCATGAATTACAGTAATTCACCATAAAGACGGGCAAGCAGCAACTCAGCATTTTCCTTGCTGGATAGTTTATGTGAGGGAACACTGACAAATCGAAAATCCAATGTATGTTCACTCTCTTCCAGCAATAATTTCATGCTGTTTTCTATACGCTTATGAAAACCAGTGAGTCCTTGTTCATCAGTGTTGGGCAGTAGCAGCCAGAGCATGTTTTCCGCCGTTCGGGTGGAAAGATCTGGGGTGCGTAGTAAACTTCTTAGCTGCTGCGCAAAGAACTCAAGCATTTGAAGCAATCGCGCATGATTAAAAAGCTCGATCAAATCGGGTAAGTTAGCAAAATAAATTCCAAACAGACTGAAATTGACGTTTGGGTAACGTCGTGACGTTACCATCATCCAATCAAGATCGTGGATAAATAATTCGCGGGGAATGAAATCAAGCTGATTAAAACCTGAGGACAAATCAAAGACCTCGCCACGAAAAGCGATTGTTCTTCCTTTGTCGCTTAAGCGCCAATTGCGAATCTCATTTTGAATAAGTTCACTGGATTCCATTTCCTTTTCACACATAGCACAGCGAACCTGCACATTGCCTTCGACAAATGATTGACTACATGAATGGCATCGGTAGTTTTCAATCGGCCTATCGTAATCGCTGCCGATATGACGCAGCTGGGTATGGCATTTAGGGCAGATTAAGGTGCCGCTATGCAGAAATTTCTCCTGCACATCAACACATCCGCAGGTAAAACAATGTAAAGATGCTTGCGTGCCAATGTCGATAGATAGGCAATTTGGACAAACATCAATAAAACTCAAATGGGAAGATCGGCAATATGTGCATTCACGCTGACGATCGATCAGCATGATAGGATCGATTATTTTGCTATTTGCAAGATTTCGCAGCCATTCGAAAGAATCCGACTGATCCAGGCTAAGTGCTTCGAGTAATGGATAACGGTAGAAACGTGCATGCTGCCAATCATGGTAAGGCTGAAGGATAAAGTCCGGGCGCAGCCAGAAATATTTGATGAATCGCCCTTGATGCGTAATATAAGTCTCATCCTTCTTGAAAGATTTCAACAAATTATCAAACTGATTGATTTTTTCTCGTAAATCTGCAGGTTGTGGCAGCTGTCCGTCGAGCATAAAGTCGTCGTAGGGAAACGCTGAACCTGTAATAAAGCACAAAGATGCAAAAAATTCACTACCCTTACGCACCTTTTCCAGGGTGGAAGAAATGTAATGTTTATCCTTTCCTTTAATGATAAAGGCGGATGGAATAATTCTTTCCTTTTCCCAAACTGAAAAATCACTAAAATATGAGATCTCAAACATATTCTTGTATTCACTTGTTAAATCAGTATCTTCCTGAGAGAAAACAATAAGCATGTCTGGCTTCCGGTGATTTCTTAACCGTATAAAATTAGGAGGGCTAAGTCGTACAATTTAAAGCATGTAATAAATAAATCATTCGGTTGTAATCATTTTCCTACAATATTATTTAAGATTATCGTGTAACTAGTGTAGGAATATTGGAATATAACTTATCATTCTTTTAATTTACAATTTTTCCTGCAATTTGTTCGAATTGAGTAAGCAAGCTTTGCAAAAATACAACGATGTAGGAAAAATGTGATCACTCTCCGGAATAATGAAATAACAATCCGGGCGAATTGGATGCACAATGTGTGACTGCATTTGTTGTCCAATGTCAGTAGTGTCCGGCAATTTAGTTGAATAGATTCAGTTGGTTGTTGTTATGGTGAGTGATCATTTGCATCTCAGTATTTTTAAGTAATTGATCTAGGTTAGTTTTCTCGAAAAGAGTTAGGCTCAGGATTTGTAGGATTGTGTAAAGTGAAGTCTCGGTATTGAGTTGCTTTTTTACGATGGCAACCAAGACATAAACCGAGATGGCAATCCATATCTGTGTCTTGACTGCGTTTTCAGTGGTTCCGTAGAATTGCTTGATACGAAGATGTTGTTTGATCCACTTGAAGAATAGTTCGATCTGCCAGCGACAACGATAAAGCTGAGCGATGGTCAGTGCAGGTAAATCGAAGTTGTTGGTTAGAAATACCAGATGCTTGTCGTGTTCGGCATCATAGAACTTAATACGTCGTAGGTGCTGCGGGTAATCCTTGCTGGCCTTCGTAGCGGTCAATGCAATGGTCTGATCGCATCGCAGTCCCGTGGATTTGTCCACTGAGTGAGAGTAGACACGGCGAAAAAGGAGACTGGATTTAGCGCGCGTTACAAAAAATGCTTGTGCTTGATGCATAGTGAACCAGCGAGCAAAGTCGGTAAAGCCCCGATCCATGATGTAAAAGCTGCCAGCTTCGGGGATCAGGAAATCGAGCACATTGACTTCGTGCATCTTGCCGTCGCTGATATGGATGAACGTTGGAATGTTGCCGCGTAGATCAAGCAGTGTATGCATCTTGACGGCAGCTTTGGTCTGACGAAAGCGCGCCCATGGAAAGACGCTCAAACACAGATCGATGGTCGTGGTATCGAGTGCATAGACTGTCTGTTCCAACTCCACCGCTAAGCTATCGCTGGAGTAAAGCTTTCTGGCGATCTGGATCAAGCTCATCGCGAAATCCATGTAGATGCGACAATCGCGCTGCTCGTTGGCATCGGCCAACGTACTCTTGGCGATGTTGCCTCGTATGCCCAAGTGATAAAGCTTAGCTTGGTGAGCGCGCAGACAGGTTTCGATGTTGCGCAGACTCTCGCGGTAAGTCAGCTGCGCGAAAGCCATGCAAAGAAATTGATCGAGATGCGAAAGAGTCTTGGTGGGATATTTGGAAGGGTAACGCTGTACACAGCGGCGGAATGTGTGAAGGGGCAAGTAATCCATGAGTTGTGCGAATACCAATTTGCCTGAATGCATGATAAGAAGCCACGTAGGGAAATCTCCAGTTTCGCAAAAAATTCACTTTCAAATCGGTGACACCCCCAAACATACCATTTCATTCTACAGATCAATCTGTTATACAATCATCTTGGGTAAATTGCCGGACACTACTGGTCCAATGTATAGGCCGTTCTGTTTCTGTTGAACAGTAAATGCCATCATATGTGGATAAGTACATCCAATTCCATAACGCCTTCATTCAATTTATAATTGGCGATGAAATAAGGTGGATAGCGGAACTGATAATGATTAAGGGTGGCAAGTCTTCGAAGTTTGTTGAGAATATGCAAGTTATTTAAAGATTTATGGCAAGTGCTCTAATTTGATAATATCATTTGACTCATCGAGAATTTGGAGGTGTGCAATGCGTACAATGCAATTCAGTATGATTCTTCACATAGCGCTATTAATGGCATTTGTAAGTAGCGAAGCTTTAGCCAGGCAGGATCTCAGTGAAATTCAAAGGCAATTTAACGCAGAAACTATTAATAAACGCTTTAGTGTTCCCAGCGATGCCGCTTTAACATCTGCGCTCAAAGAGGCGACACAAAGAGGCATGCCAACAAGGACACAGCGATTTGCTCCAGGCTGCGTGGGTTTTGGGTGTGGGGGTGCTATCGGTTTAGGCAACTTTGGTTATGGCAGTTATTTTGGAGGCTATGCTCGCCCATATTATGGGGGGTTATATGGAGTGAACAGTTATCTGCCTTTTTATTCCGGCTGGTGATGGTCGGGATCGGTGCTGCTTGTGGGATAGTCATCTAATTGTCCATCAATTCAACATATGGGCTACAGTGGATTGATGGATAATCTGCTGTGGTCACTTGGAAGTAGGGTTTTTCATTTAATTACTAAAGAAGGGGAGATGAAATGGGAGGGTACGGCAGTAAGAATACATGGATATTCACAGGAATCATGGTTTTTTCTTTGATTCTAAGTGGATGTGCGGCAGTTCATACATCCATTGCTAAGAAGGATCTGGATGTTCAAACCAAGATGAGTGATACCATTTTTCTCGATCCTGTTGAACCGAGTCAGAGAACGATCTACCTGAATATCCGCAATACTTCCGACAAAACCAATTTTGATATTACGGCTACGGTTGCCAGAGCGTTGGAGGGTAGAGGTTATCTCATTACTAATAATCCCAGAGAAGCGCATTACTGGTTGCAGGTTAATATCCTAAGCGTTGACAAGGCCAGTCCTACTGCTGCTGAAGCTGCTTTGAGAGCGGGTTATGGGGGCATGGGAAGCGCCGCGCTGGGTGCTGCCGTGGGAACAGCTACGGGCGCTGCCATTGATGGCTGGAGTGGAGCTGGCATAGGTGGGTTGGCTGGTGCAGCTGCTTTCGGCCTCGCCAGTACGCTCGCAGATGCGTCGGTGAAAGATGTTACCTTTATGGCCATTACAGATGTTGAGATAGCAGAGCGAGCCGAGGATGGTGTCATTGTTCGTGAAGACAGGCAACAAGATGCGAAGCAGGGTGTGGGTGGTGCAAGAAGGCAGTCTTCGACAAAAGTCAGTGAAATGAATAAATATCGTACTCGTGTAGTCAGCACGGCGAACAAAGCAAATTTGCAGTACGAAGAAGCTGCGGTTGAATTGACCAATGGTTTGGCTCGCTCCATTTCAGGGTTGTTCTAAATACAGTAGCAAAATTGCCGATTTCCCCCAGAAGCTGCATGATACTGGGGGAAGAAATAGCCATGATTGCTCTTGTTCTGCAAAGTTCTAAATTTACAAAACGCAATATTCTTAGAAACTTAAGGGGACTGTGATGAAGATAAAAATACTTCTTATAGTATCATCGATGATGGTTTTATTATTTACTGCTTCCATCATACATGCTCAAAATAAAAATTCTCCAGCTGATAATCAGAATGCCATCGATCGAATGACTAAAGAATTGGGACTTAATGAAGCTCAGCGCAGTAAAGTTGAAGCTATTCTTAATACGGAACAGAAGAAAGTTGAGGCTGTTTTCAATGAGGAAAGAAAGAAATTACAGTTAATTCAAGAAGAAACTCGATCAAGCTTGCAAGCGGTATTAACCCCCGAGCAAATGGAGAAACTTGAAAATAAAATGCGACAGGCAGGCAATAAGAATAATACTCAGAAAAAATAGTATTTAGTTAGCTTTGTAAGCGGTCGGATCGGGTATATTCGCCGCTTTGAATCCCGCTTTGCGAATACGACAGGAATCACAAACACCACAAGCCCGCCCTGCTTCGTCTGCCTGATAGCAAGAAACGGTTAAGCTGTAATCAACACCTAAAGCAAGTCCAGCGTGAATAATCTCTTGCTTTGATAAAAGCATGAGCGGCGCATGAATAGTTAACTGCTTACCTTCAACGCTTGCTTTAGTTGCCAGATTGGCCATTATTCCGAAAGCCTGAATGTACTCTGCGCGGCAATCCGGATAACCGGAATAATCAACCGCGTTGACACCAGTAAAAATGTCCCGACAATCCAATGTTTCCGCCCAAGCCAATGCCAGTGACAACATGATGGTGTTTCTGGCTGGAACATAGGTAACCGGAATGCCGGGATTTTCTCCTGATGTCGGTACTTTGATGGATTGATCTGTTAGCGCAGATCCACCAAATGTGGTCAGATCAATCTTGATTATTTGGTGGTTATGAGAACCCAATGATTGGGCTATCTTTTGCGCGGCATTTAACTCTACGTGGTGTCGTTGGCCATAATCGATGCTCAACGCATAGCACCTAAAATCTTGGCTGCGAGCAATAGCCAATGTGGTTGCGGAATCCAATCCACCGGAGAGCAATACGATCGCTTTTTTCATACGCTAAGATTTTTCCGGATATTTATCATTTGAGCTACAGTAAGAAAACTATATTGTTGATTGTAAGATTGCTCACTATATTGAAATGACGAGTGAGGGCTACTTATCCTACGCACAGGCTCCTTAATAAATTTCATCTTCCCGGTCCCTCACCCCATAGCAATTTATGCATTTGAAGCTGCATTCTCACCGGCAATTCATCGCGCAAAATCCAAGATGCCAATGTCGCAGGATTCAGGCTGTCATAAACCGGTGAAAACAAGATTGGGCATAGCTGAGAAAGCTGTTTCCGGCGAATAATTTCACCGGCCCATTGATAGTCCGCTTCATTACATAATACAAACTTGATTTCATCTTTTGGTGTCAGATGGATAAGATTCTCCCAGTTATTTTTCGTGACTTCCCCGGAACCTGGTGTTTTAATGTCCATCACTTTGCAGACCCGGAGATCGACTTGCGATAAGTCCAATGCACCGCTGGTTTCGAGTGATACCGAATATTTTGCATCGCAAAGTGCGGTGAGCAGAACTAAGCAAGCTTTCTGAGCGAGGGGTTCTCCACCGGTAACGGTGATGTAATTTGTTTTGTAATGCGCGATCCGGTTCAAGATTTCTGCAATCGAAATATTTTCACCGCCAGTGAATGCGTAAGCAGTGTCACAATATCCACAACGCAAGGGACAACCCGTCAGGCGTACGAAAACAGTCGGTAATCCTACCCGACTTGTTTCACCTTGTAACGAGAAGAAAATTTCATTGATACGCAAGGTTGTTGTTTCGAACGCTTGCATCATTACTAATTACCTGAAGGAAAAAAACGGACTCTACTACTTTGCAGCGAATGCAGCAAACAGCAATTGAGGAATAGATGGTTAAGTTCTGGATTTACTTGGTGTTCGCCAGGCGTTGCTTGGCCTTTCCTGCGGCTTCACTATGCGGATGACTTAGCAGCAAATCCTCCAGGGTTTTTCTGCCCGCATTGCGATCACCCATTTCGAACTGACTGGTAGCAATATTGAGTAGGGCATCGGGTACTTTATTGCTATCAGGGTATTTACTGATCAGTCTTTTTTGCGCATCGATGGCTAATTGATAATCACGCAATGCGTAGCGCGCATTGCCAATCCAGTAAGCAGCACCGGGTGCCAGGCTGGATTGCGGGTAATTTTCCAGGAAGCTTTCAAATTGTGCGATAGTGTTAGCATATTCGCCATTCTTAAACGAATCATACGCTTCCTTATAAGCGGCATTTTCCATCGGACCGGGTGGTGCTAATTCATTGGCTGACAAAGGACCGGAATCCATTGCCCTGGATGAGTCGACACTCTCAACTGATGAGGATTCAGGTGTTATATCATTATTAATCGGCGGTGCGGTTGCATGTTCGTCGAGGGGAGGTGCTGTCATGCTGCGAGGAGAGCTCTGAGTGGGGGAATGAGGCAAAGGCGTCGGGCTACCTGGTTGCTCGATCTGACGTAGTCGATTATCAAGATCGATATAAAAATCCCGTTGTCGCTTTTGTAACAACGCGTTATCGTTGCTGAGCATTTCTATTTGCCCGTTCAACTTGCCCAGTTCAAGCCCGAGCGTTTCAACCTGAGTATAAAGTTGCAACAATGCCTCACTATTAAGCGCTTGATCCATCTTGGCAATACGCGCTTCCATTTCCTTAACCTGTTTGCGCAACACATCAATTTGTTCACGTGCTTCACTATCACCAAAAAATGACGCATAACTGACATTGCAACTCAGCAACAACAATAGAAGGAAAGCGCGTATCAGCATGGTTATTCGCCCCGATAAAGAATATCGGTACGGCGGTTCTGACTCCAGGTTGATTCACCGTGTCCCAACGCGCGAGGTTTTTCTTCCCCTAAGCTAACTGACTCAATTTGTACGTCTTGTGCGCCTGACAAAATCATCATGTTCTTAACGCTATCTGCGCGGCGTTGACCCAAAGCGAGATTGTATTCACGGCTGCCCCGATCATCCGTATTTCCTTGCAGGATCACGCTGGCGGCGGGATTGTCACGCAGGAAGCGGGCATGAGACAGCACTAATTCCCTATATTCGCTTTTGACTGTGTAACTATCAAAGTCATAAAAAACGCTACGTTGTGACAAAATGCTGTTGGGATCATTCAATTGGTTGAAATAACCAGGTCTCCCTGAATCGGATCCCATCAAATCACTCCCGCTTAAGTCATTTCCGTTACCTGGGCCGGACGATAGATCATCAACATCAGGCTGTGTCGTTTGACTGGCACATGCGGATAACAGAACGATCAATGCAAGGCATAATAACTTTCTCATTTGTTGCTCCTTTAAAATTAAAAAACTAAGACATTACTTCCATTTGGGTAAAGGACCCCAGGCCGGTTCCCGAATATCACCCGCTTGTACTGACAGTTGCTGCCGTGTCTGTCCATCTCTGGAAACAGCGGATAATATACCATGCCCGTTTATTTCAGTTGCATACAAGATCATTTTGCCATTGGGTGCGAAGCTGGGTGATTCGTCAAATTTGGAGTTGGTTAAAATTTCTATTTGACGTGAACCGATTTCTTGAACCGCTACATTAAACTGATTGTTGTTGCGATGAATAAAAGTAAAACTTTTGCTATCATGACTATAATCGGGACTGACATTATAGCTACCTTCAAAAGTAAGACGTTCGGCATTGCTTGATTCTGTAGCAGTTACCGGCATGCGGTAAATTTGTGGGCTACCCCCGCGATCAGAAGTAAATATGATGTATCGTCCATCCGGAGAGAAGTTAGGTTCTGTATCGATACCGGAGCTTCGGCTCAATCTTTGTAAACCGCTACCATCGGTATTGACCAGAAATATTTGCGATCCGCCCTGGCCAGTCAGCACAACCGCCAGCTTTTTTCCATCCGGAGACCAGGCCGGCGCGCTATTGCTGCCTTTAAAGTTGGCAACCGCTCTGCGTTCCCGGGTTGATAATGTCTGAACGTATACAACCGGTTTTTTATTCTCAAAAGACACATAAGCCAATTGATTTCCGTCCGGAGACCATGCGGGAGATATTATGGGTTCCGTATATTCGATGATGGATTGTGCATTATAACCATCGGCATCGGCAACCTGGAGTGCGTATTTATTACCCCGTTTTAATACGTAGGCGATACGGGTGCTAAATACTCCCACATCACCGGTCAGTGCTTCGTAGATAACATCCGCAATACGATGTGCTGCAGCGCGTAATTGTGTGGTTGGAACGGTAATGGCCAAACCGGTTAATTGCGATTTCTTGGCAATATCCATTACACGAAACTGAATTTCCACCTGATCGCCGGATAAATGCGTAACGCGGCCAATAACCAAGGCATTGACGCCACGATTGGCCCAATCCGCGTAGGCCACCTCTGCAGGCGAATGTGGCGACGAGCCGGCGGGATCTATCAATCTGAACAATCCAGTACGCTGCAAATCGGCATTGATAACCGGAGTGATATTTTGCTGAAGCCTACTTTCCTCGGCAAAAGGGACGATAGTAATCGGAATACGGGATGCCCCTCCGCCAAAAATTTCGATATTCAGTTGTGCATGGAGTGACGAGCTGACTAGCCATAGAAGTAAAAATAGCAAG
This sequence comes from Nitrosomonas ureae, assembly GCF_001455205.1. NCBI lineage: Bacteria > Pseudomonadati > Pseudomonadota > Betaproteobacteria > Nitrosomonadales > Nitrosomonadaceae > Nitrosomonas > Nitrosomonas ureae. Next base: position 590,746 of record NZ_CP013341.1, on the reverse strand, counting down.
ACATGCATTGATTTATAAAAGTAAATTGACATAAGCGTTAAATTCTTAAGAAGCATTAATTTTTTGCTGATTATAGCAATCATTCACGATAATGCACTGTAATATTCAGATTGCGAAATTCATTAAACAGTGCGGGATCCGGAGGTAAGGGCAATGGTTTTGACAAATGGATTGCACGTTCCACGGCATTATCAAAAACAGCATGTCCGCTACTCTTGCTCAGCCTGACATCGAGAATGTCACCGCCGGGAAGCAGTGTAACGCTGAATTCAGCGATAGGATTTCCCGGTAAATCAGGCGGCATTACGATTCTGCTCCTGATCTTGGCCAGGATCAGAGCCTTATATTTCGAAATTTCATTCGTTATCTGATTCCTTGCTGCTGCTTGTTGCGCAACGCGTTGTGCTTCAGCTTCCCGTTGCACTTTTGCTGTTTGTTCTCGCTGTCGTTGTGCGGCCAATTCTTTTTGTTTCTGTAGTTCTTTTTGCTTCTCCAATTCCTTTTGCTTGTCTAATTCTTTTTGTTTTTCCAACTCTTTTTGTTTTTCTAATTCTTTCTTTTTTTCAAGCTCTTTTTGTTTCTCCATCTCTTTAAATTTTTCTTGCTCTTGTTTTTTTTGCTGTTCCAGATCCGGTTTGATTTCTTTAATGGGCTCTGGCTTCTGCTGTAGCGTAATATCAGGTTTTTTGACAGGCGGTGTTACAGCTGCTTGCTGTGGTGCTGGCTTGGCAGGTTCAGGTTTAACGGGTTCAGGTTTTGGCGGCTCGGGCTCGGGCTTTGATTTAACGGGCTCAGTCGCTGGTTTGATTTGTTTGGGTGGTGATTGAGTTTTAACTGGCTCCTGAATGGGCGTGGGCAACTCCGTCCAGATTTCGACCATCATGCCTTCAGGTGGGTGATCCTTCCAATTCAAACCAAAAATCAAGAGTGCGATAAATACGAGATGCACCAGCGCAGCCAGTGCGCCAGCCAATAGTATTCTCGGTTCAGAATAGGATGAATTGCGTAAGGCACTTACACTCATTACGAATAGTTCATTTTTGTTGCGCCAGTAAACCCACTTTCTGCACCTGATTCTGCTGCAATACATCCATTACCTTAATGACTTCTTCATAACGGACGTTTTTGTCAGCGGTAATCACTACGGGCTGTTCTGCATTTTGCGCCTGTTTCTGTTTGATAGCTTCAATCAATTGATTCTGATCAACACTTTGTTCTGCAGATGATACGGCACGATCGCGTAAGGCAAGGCGACCATCCGCTTGTATAATCACTTCCAAGGGTACGGCCGGTGTTGCCAACGATTTGCCGATCTGAGGTAATTCAATCTGCCCATGATTGATCATGGGTGCTGTAACCATAAAAATAATCAGCAATACCAGCATTACATCAATGTAGGGCACCACATTGATTTCATTCATTAGCCGATGTTTTGCGCGCCGCGCCATAGAACCCTCTTATATCAGTTTATCCGGCTGCTCGCCGTTGCAATACATTGGACAATTCTTCCATGAAACTCTCAAAACGGGTTGCCAGTTGATCGGTGCTGCTGGCATAGCGGTTATAAGCAACCACCGCTGGAATGGCCGCAAATAATCCCATTGCAGTCGCAATTAAGGCTTCTGCAATTCCGGGGGCGACATGCGCAATGGTTGCTTGGGTAACGCTGGAGAGGCTGCGGAAGGAATTCATAATGCCCCACACAGTGCCTAACAAGCCGATGTATGGACTGACTGAGCCAACGGTAGCCAGGAATGACAAATGTGATTCCAGATAATCCATTTCCCGCTGATAAGTAGCGCGCATCGCTCTGCGAGTGCTTTCCATTACCGCGTCAAGATCAGATCCGGCAGGGTGCTTGTTAAATTCACCAAAACCAGCGGCAAAGATTCGTTCCAAACTCCCGGAATCATAGCGCGCGCTCGTTATTCGTTGATGTAGCGCATTCAGGTCTACCCCGCGCCAGAAAATATCCTCGAAATCATCAGTTTTCCTTTTTTCATTGCGAATAACAAACAATTTACGAAAAATAAACCACCAGGAAAAAAATGAAATCAATACCAGAATCAGCATTACCAGTTGTACCAGTACACTGGCGCTACTGATCAGATAAAGAAATGACATATCTTGTGTTACTGTTGTGCTCATGCGGACTTCCCAATTTTTTCACGAAGAGATGCAGGAATACTCACAGGTTTGAGTTTTTCTGCACCGACACATACCACATGAATTGTGGCATTTACTAATTTGATATGACTGCATAAAACTTCTTGGAATAGCGTGATGCGGCTTCTGCCAACTTCCTGAACGGCTACTGTTATATTCAGTAGATTATCCAATGTCGCTGGTTTGAAATACTCGACCTCAATTGAACGGATCATGAACAAGACTTTAGAGGTTGCAACCAATGTATTGGCATTAAATCCAAGTTCTCTAAGCCATTCATAGCGTGCCCGTTCCATGAAATTCAAGTAGGTTGAATGATATACCACTCCACCCGCATCTGTATCCTGATAATAGACACGAACCGGCAGTGAAAAGTAATTGGTTAACATAGTAAACGAATGACGCTAAGTCTTATTCTGATCGTACATCATTAGCAGGAAAAACCCCTGTCGATAAATAGCGATCTCCTCGATCACACGCGATGAAAACTATGGTTGCGTTTTCAACCCGATCGGATACTTTAAGTACTGCCGCTAAAGCACCGCCCGATGAAATGCCTGCAAAAATTCCTTCTTCACGCGCTAACCGGCGTGTCATATCCTCAGCTTCATGCTGAGAAACGTAGATCATTTCATCAACCTGTTTCGCATCGAAAATTTTTGGTAAATACGCTGGGGACCATTTGCGGATACCGGGTATCTGCGCTCCCTCTTCCGGTTGCACGCCGACTATTTTAATGGGTGTTCGTTGTTCCTTAAAGAATCTTGAACAACCCATAATTGTACCTGTGGTTCCCATGCTACTGACAAAATGGGTGATTTTTCCTTGCGTATCGCGCCAGATTTCGGGCGCAGTGCCTTCATAATGTGCCCGTGGGTTATCTGGATTTGCAAATTGGTCCAGAATGATGCCTTGACCTTCATCACGCATTTTTTCAGCTACATCCCGCGCTTGTTCCATGCCGCCGGATTTTGGCGTCAGAATAATTTCTGCGCCGTAGGCGCTCATGGATTGCCGCCGCTCAATACTCAAATTCTCCGGCATGATCAGTATCATCCGATATCCCATCATGGCAGCAGCCATGGCCAAAGCAATTCCGGTATTGCCACTGGTAGCTTCAATCAGTGTATCGCCTGGTTTAATTTCTCCACGTTGTTGCGCATGCGAAATCATCGACAATGCCGGACGGTCTTTCACTGATCCGGCTGGATTATTGCCTTCCAGCTTGACTAGAATGGTATTGGAAGTCGTTCCGGGTAAATGCTTGAGTCTGACTAAAGGCGTATTACCAACAAAATTTTCAATCGTTTTGTGCATGATGCAAACTTTACCATAGATGCATCAATTATCGCATAAGCTAACGGCATTGAAACAAAGTAATCACGCAAATAAAAACCCTCTCTGAGGATAATCCAGAGAGGGTTAATTAATCCATTGCAAAAACTACTCCTGTTTGGCCGGAGCTTCTGTGGCTTTTTCACCTTCGACGGTAATTACATCGCGAAGTTGTTTGATAGTTCCTTGACCAATACCGCTTACTTTCGCCAAATCATCAACGGAAGCAAAGGTGCCGCTTTTTTCGCGATGTTCAATGATTGCTTTTGCTTTAGCAGGACCAATACCTTGTAAAGATTCAAGTTCAGCTTGCGACGCCGTATTGATATTGACTGCTGCGAATGCAGTGCCAGTAAACAAGAATACCAGAGCCATCAGTAGAAACCATTTCTGCATAATATCTCCTTTATCAAAACAAATACTGATGCATTTAACAAAACAAGCGCTTCAGTTTTTGTGGATTAAAAAATACCTGCTTACATAAACTGCTATGTATGCAGGTCAAAGTGATATCGGATTTTACGGAAATTAATTTAGAGATAAATTAGTTGATATTAATCAATACATTATTGCTCTGAAATAAAATCAAGCATTGCGAAAGCGTGAGTGTTTGACAACCAAAATCGTGAGCAGCGGCAAAACAAAACCAATGACTGTGACGGTAATCAGTAAATGTCCCAGTTCGCTATAATCTGCCGGAATAGTCACTTGACCGGAAACGGCATCTTTTACTTCACGTTTTACTTCGTAAATCTGATTGAGATATTTTGTTCCTAGTTGCGAAGCCGAAAGTGCCAGATTGGTGAATGATGCCATTACAGCAAAGAAAGTGGCTTTAAGTTTTTCCGGTGCAGAGTTGGCGATCCAGGCCAGCATTGGAATCATGGCAATCTGACCAAGCGGCGATTCCAGTGCGGTATCAATCAAAGCAATGAAACGGGCATCGACCACGCCGCCGGTCATAGCCGCTGTCCATTGATGCAGGCCAAAATACATGCCAATGATCGGTAATGAAAGAAATGTTCCTATGATCGTCAAAAAGCCGATGATATAGGCAATCGAGCGCTCGGCCATAAAACGGCGGAAAATGAACATGCCGAATAGCGTTAATGTAGCGCCGACTAGTGATAAAACGGCGAGGAACTGCTGATCAAAACCCAATTCGTCAATCATCCACCAGGTAGAACCGGCCCCGGGTCCCGGAATAGCGCGAAATATGAATATCAGCACAGCCGTGCCTACTAACACGTTGCGAGCATCAGGCTCCAGCTCACCGGTTAAGCGCCACATCAAAAATATGACAATGACCATGGAGATGACGAAAATGATCTCCTCGCTGCCGGGCATGCGGCTCAAGCCAAGGCTCAAGGATATGATTGTGAAAGCTAATCCACCGCCGAGAATCCACCAGTTTACTGCGGGTGATTCCGAATGTATGTTGAGTAGCCCATCAGCTTCCTGACGGCTATGTCCTAGTGCGAGAAAGCGCTTGTATTCGCGACGACGTAACCAGGATGCAAAGACAACGCCAAAGATTGAAATTAGCGGAATAATCAAAGCGAGCTCATACACCAATAAATACACCGCTTCTTTTTCTACTTCCGGTAATGACCCAGCATCGCGGAGTACAAAAACATTGACCACGGATACTAGCACACCGCCGCCGATAATGGCGACACGTCCGAGGGTTTGCATCGTGACATGCATCAGTTTGCGTTTCTCTAAACCCAGCTTATTGCCATTTTCGTCTACGCGCGGCACTGCTTCCACGGTCATGGCATCGGCCACCACATCCTGTAGAACATAACCGATCGGAGCCAATAACGCTGAGACTACATACCAGGTTTCAACTGAAGCCATAGCAATCATAGCCTCAGTGTGGCCGAGCAACCCAATCATGATTAACAGACTTAACATGATCAAACTGGCACCCAAATATACCAGCACTCCTTTCCAGCGCCAGATCAAATCAACCAAATGTCCCATCGGCATTTTGAGTGCCCATGGCAACATCATCCAGAATCCCAGCATGGCTAGAAATTCGGCGGAAAGTCCAAGTTTTTCTTTGACATAAAACGTACCAACAATACTTGTCAGACCCGATATGCCGGCGGCGACATATACCATCAAGGGCGGTAAATAAGACAAGCGCATTTCACGACCTAAGGCAAGAATATTGACGTTAAGCCATTGTGCGATTATGGATAGAAAGCCGTTTGTCGGTAATAGGTTTTTCATAAATTTGATATCATTCTAATTTTTAAGTACGGTCACTTTTGTTTTGGTCTTACACCTACTTGCACTGGAAAAGATTTTTCTTGTTTATTGCGAATGACTGTAACAGTTACCACTTTACCCGGTGGCAATGCGGCTACGTAATTGAGCATTTCCGATGAGTTTTTAAGTGGCTTGTCCTCGATTGCAATCAATATGTCACCTGGTTTTATTCCCGCTTTATCGGCCGGACCATCTTTAAGAATACTGGCTATCAGGGCTCCCGATGGATTATCCAAATTGAATGACTCTGCCAGCTCTTCCGTCATATCTTGCATGCTGACGCCTAGCCAGCCACGGATTACCCCGCCAGACTGAATGATCTGCTCCATAATTTGTTTGGCAGTGTGAATTGGAATTGCAAAGCCGATACCGAGTGAGCCGCCGCTGCGGGAATAGATTGCAGTGTTGATTCCAATTAGATTGCCCGCAGTATCAGTCAATGCTCCACCAGAATTACCCGGATTAATCGCTGCATCGGTTTGAATGAAATCTTCAAAGGTATTAATTCCCACCCGGCTCCTGCTCAGTGCGCCAACGATCCCCATGGTAACACTTTGACCGACTGCAAAGGGATTGCCTACAGCAAGTACGACATCGCCTACTTTAACCTGCTGTGATTGGCCAAACGTTATAGCCGGCAAATCCTTCAAACTTATTTTGAGTACTGCCAGATCGGTTTCAGGGTCGGAACCAATCAGGCGGGCTTTGGTTTTTCTGCCATCAATCAGCGCCACTTCAACTTCGTCTGCGGTTTCAACGACGTGGTGATTGGTCAGTATATAGCCATTAGAGCTGACAATGACTCCGGAGCCCAGACTTGAAGTGCGCTTTGGTCTGGATTCTGACTGGTCTCCAAAAAATCTGCGAAACATAGGATCATTCAGCAAAGGATGAGCAGGCTCCTTGATCTCCTTGCTGGTGAAAATATTGACAACAGACGGCATGGCAATTTCAGCTGCTTTGGCATAGCTATCCGGTCTTTCCGATATAACCGCAGGTGCAACTTCTCTTACGGTTACAATTTCTCCTCGTGGTTTCCAAGAGAGCAAATCCGGTCGGAGTGTTGATACGACAAAAAAAATAGCCAGCAATACTGTTGCAGTTTGTGCAAAAATTAACCAAAGTCTGTACATCAAAATGTGTTACTCCACAATAAATAGTCGTAATATGAATAGATTGCGATGCAGCATTAGAAACCAAGGAGGAAATCAATGGATCGAGATGAGCTGGAAAATCATCTGAATCAATTACTGGATATACCCCGTTTTCAGGATTATTGCCCAAATGGGTTGCAAGTGGAAGGGCGTAGCAATATTCATGTTGTTGTCAGCGGTGTAACTGCTTCGCTCGATCTGCTGCAGGCGGCGCTGGCAGCGAAAGCGGATGCGGTTTTGGTTCATCATGGTTATTTTTGGCGTGGCGAAGATATGCGCATCACCGGTATAAAAAATCGTCGTATCGCTTTGTTAATGAATCATCAGATCAATATGTTTGCCTATCATTTACCGTTGGATGCACACCCGGTGTTGGGTAATAATGCGCAATTGGGACAAAAACTGGGGTTTGTTGAAAATGGCCGTTTTGGCGGACAAGATATCATGATGCGGGGAGAGCTGAAAGAAACTATGAACTTGGCTGCACTGGGCGATAGAATATCGCAAACTTTATTGCGTAAGCCAATGATAATCGGTGACCTTAATAAAAATATACAGCATATTGCCTGGTGTACCGGTTCCGCGCAAAATTATTTTGACGCGGCTATCCTGCAAGGAGTTGATGCGTATTTGACGGGTGAAATTTCAGAGCATAATGTACATACTGCACGCGAGTCGGGTGTTGCATTTATCGCCGCAGGGCATCATGCAACGGAACGTTATGGTGTGCAAGCATTGGGCAATTACATTGCGCAGGAATTTGGAATACAACATCAATTTATTGATATTGAAAATCCTGTGTAATGGGTAAAGTTGATATCGAAGAAATATCGGACAATTCTAATGCTGGTTTTTATTCCTCTTTGTTTTTGTCATCTTGTTTTTTTTTACCTGAAAACATAGTCCACCAGATAATGAATAGAAATAAACCCAATGCCACTGCCGCTTCGACGATTAGTAACCACATAATTTAAGATTGCTGTTTTCATAATTGAATCGAGCCGTTACTTTAACCAAAATCAGATGAAAAACCAATTAAGTTTTATCGTTATCATTTCATTTCTGTGGCTTGCAGCATGTACCACTGGAAGTATCAGTCCCACGCCGCCACCGACGCAGTCTGAGGAAACTATTGCACCGCCTTTGCCCGGTAAGCCACTAGCGAAGTCTATCCACAAACGTGATCAATGGTCTTCATTAACTGGTTGGAACAGCGATGATTTACTGCCTGCATGGCAGGCTTTTCTGCAAAGTTGCAGGGTTTTAAGCAAGCAACCCGTTTGGCATGAAAATTGCAAAATCGCCGCATCATTGCAGCATCCCAGCAATACAAGGATAAGAAAATTTTTTGAAACTTATTTCATTCCGTATCAAGTTGTAAATACCGATAATACCGAGCAAGGACTGATTACCGGATACTATGAGCCCTTGCTAAAAGGAAGCCGGACATTCTCGGAACGGTATCGTTTTCCGGTTTATGCTGCGCCTGATGAGTTGTTAACCATCGAATTGGGCGAAGCCTACCCGGAGCTTAAAGATCTACGTTTGCGCGGACGTCTGAACGGACGCAAAGTGGTACCTTACTATAGCCGGTCAGAGATTATGAATAATCCGGGATTATTGAATGGATATGAGCTCTTATGGGTAGAAGACGAAGTTGAGTTATTTTTTCTCCATGTGCAGGGTTCAGGACGCATTGTGTTCGATAATGGTGAAATGATGAAAATAGGTTTTGCCGATCAGAATGGGTTTCCATATAACTCTATTGGTAAACTTCTGGTGCAACGTGGTGAGTTACCCCTCGAACAAGCATCCATGCAGGGTATCAAGCAGTGGGGCCGACAAAACCCCAATAAGCTGGCGGAGTTGTTGCAGCAAAATGCACGTTACGTATTTTTTCGCGAATTACCATCCGATCTATCAGGTCCCATTGGAGCTTTGGGTGTGCCATTGACTGCCGGTAGAAGTATCGCTATTGATCCATTGTCAATTCCGCAAGGTGTGCCGGTGTTTCTGGCAACGACCTGGCCCAATACGAGTAGGCCTTTGAATCGGCTCATGGTAGCGCAAGATGTGGGTGGCGCGATTAAAGGCGGGGTACGCGCGGATTTCTTTTGGGGATTTGGCCATGAAGCTGGAAATCAGGCAGGTAAAATGAAGCAAGCAGGAAAAATGTGGATATTGATGCCGAAGGAATATCAGCCGGTCGCGTTTACCCAGCAATAAAAAGCTTGCTGCGGTTTATCAACAAGCTTTTTAAGTTTTTTAGGTTTTATTTGTTTTTGCTCGCGTTTTCCAACTTTTCCTCTATGGCTGCGGCAGGGATCATTCCCCCAACAACTGAGCCATCAGTAAAAATTAGCGTTGGTGTGCCTGAAACTTTATTTTCACGACCTGACTTTACCAAAGTTTCCAAGGGGGTTTCGCAGTCTTTTTCTGCTGGCGCGGTGCCTTTCAGCATAAAATCCTCCCAGGCCTTGATTTGATTTTCAGAGCACCAGATTTTTTTTGATAATTCCATTGAGCCATTAAGTACCGGGTAAAGCAGATTATAAACGGTAACATTGGTGACATTGATCAATTCCTTTTCCAATTGTTTGCAGTAAGGACAATTGGGATCAGTATAGATCGCCACTTTGCGTTTGCCCTCGCCTTTAACTGCTGTGATAGCATGTTGCAGAGGCAGGGAATCGAATGGCACGCGCCGCGCCGCCTTGATTTCTTGGATACGTTCGTTGGTCATGCTAACCCGGGTTTTGGTATTGATGACATGGCCAAAAAAGAAAAAATTTGCTTTATCATCGGTATAAAACAGTTCGTCGCCTACAACGACTTCATATAAGCCTGAAAAAGGCGTTTTCTTTACACTGTCAATTTTTTGATTTTCGAAATGGGGTTGGACGGCTTTCTTAACAGTTTCTTCATCGGCCCAGAGTATTCTGGGGAAAAGACTGAATGATAGGATTAAAATGAAAAGCTTTAAGTGTGTAGCCATGACAACTCCAGTTTAAAAAAGAAATTTAGTTCAAAGCGTGCTGTATCAATCGGTTTTTAATCAATGGCAGATGATTGGTTATTTCAAGCCCTAAATTACGTATGCGGGCTAATGTCGGATTAGGGTTGTTGAATAATTTCTGTAATCCATCCGTTACCCATTCCAGAACCAGAATATCTTCCTTGCGTGCCAGCTCGTAACGCCGCAAAAATAAATAATCGCCGCAATCTGTCTGCCTGTCTTGCGAGTTCAGTATTGCCGCAAGTTCTCGCGCGTCACGTAATCCCAGGTTGACACCCTGGCCAGCCAACGGATGAATGCCATGCGCAGCATCACCGATTAATGCCAGACGAGCTTTAACCAATTTTTTCACATGCACATGATTCAATGGAAAACCTGCCGGCGGTGAAATTAATTGCATTGCACCCACAGTATGTGCAGAAGCTTCTTCCACTTGCTGGCAAAGTTTTTCCGCAGACAAGTTGCGCAAAAAATCCGCATGATCTTCAGTGGTAGACCAGACCATGGATACCCGCTTTCCCGGCAGCGGAAGTAATGCCAGTACGCCATCGCGCCTGAACCATTGATGAGCAATCTGACGATGCGATAGTTCCGTGCTGAAATTGGCGACTACGCCAACCTGATCGTAGGCATGCTGCGATACATCAATCCCGGCTTGTTTACGTACCCAGGAATTGACCCCATCTGCGCCTATTATTAATGCAGCTTCAAGTTCGGTGCCGTCCGTTAACTCCACATCGACATGCGTATCATGCCAAGTGATTGCGGTACATTTTGCTGGGCAGTATATTCGTATATTTTCCTTTGAAGATTCAAGCATATGCCAGATAGTGGTTTGCAGCTGGCGGTTCTCAGCAATAAACGCCAATTCGGGTAAGCCAATCTCGTATGCACTGAAGTTGATATGCGCAGTATTGTCGTCGCCAAATATCGCCATCTCATAAACGGGTGCTATCCGTTCAGTTTCCATCAGCTGCCATGCGCCCAGTTTTTGCAGGAAAGCGGCACTGCCCGGGCTAATCGCATACACCCGGTTATCCCAGCTATTATCTTGCGGTACTGGTGCGGGTTCATGCGGTTCTATCAACGCTATCTTTAGCCCGCTATCTTTAAGCGCAGCTACCAGGCTTGCACCTACGAGTCCGCCACCTATTATTATGATATCGAATTTCATGAAATTGATTATACAGCTGCTTTGGCATGGACAGGCAACACAAAGTTAATCATCGTTAGAAGCAAATTTTTTGCTGCCTAAATCAACGGACAATTGTACATTCTCAGTGGATAAATCTAAGCTACTGATACACTTGGAAAGAATCGGCAAGCGTAATACAATGTCATGAAAACACGCATAAACCCTTGTCATGTCACATTTTTGATCTTGACAAGCCACCCCCCGGAAGGCAAAATGCGGCCCTTGTGTTAAGCACGTGGCGAATTAGCTCAGTGGTTAGAGCAGCGGAATCATAATCCGTTGGTCCGGGGTTCAAATCCCTGATTCGCCACCATTCTTATGGGCAAAGGGATTGGTTTTGATGACTAATCTATTTAGAGCTGTTACGAAGAGGATAGCTTTTCGTACGTTGCTATCCGCAAAGCCGTTTCTTCTTCTGTTCCTATCCCAATCGATACAGCTTCTTGCGATATCAAGATTGCATGAATATTATGGTTCAGTCCGGTTTCTAGCTATGTACTTTGAGACTTTAAATGAATGTGGTGCAACGAATATTTCGGTTAAGTATCTGATAAAGAGATAGTAATATAAATCTGACCGGAAATTGGTATTTAGTGCATAAAGAGAAATCATGGCAAATTGGTTTAAAGACAACTCATTATCCATTGGACCAACACCATTGGTGCGACTTAATCGGGTGATTGACAATGCGCCGGCTGTAGTGTTGGGAAAAATTGAAGGGCGTAATCCGTCGTATTCGGTTAAGTGCCGCATTGGCGTAGCAATGATTGACGATGCTGAACGTAGAGGATTATTAGGGCCGGGAAAGGAAATTCTTGAACCTACGAGCGGTAATACCGGGATTGCGCTGGCATTCGTGGCAGCTGCACGAGGAATTCCGTTGACCTTGACAATGCCGGAAACGATGAGTGTGGAGCGACGTAAGTTGTTAATTGCATTGGGTGCCAAGCTGGAATTAACCGAAGGTGTACAGGGTATGAAGGGAGCTTTGGCGAAGGCGGAAGAAATTATTGCCGCTGACCCGGATCGCTATGTGTTGTTGCAACAGTTCAAGAACCCCGCTAATCCTGAAATTCATGAAAAAACCACCGGGCCGGAAATATGGAGCGATACGGATGGTGCGGTCGATATTTTTGTAGCAGGCGTGGGTACGGGTGGCACGATTACCGGCGTTTCTCGTTATATCAAAAAAACCAAAGGCAAAGCCATCACTTCAGTGGCAGTTGAGCCTGCGGCGAGTGCGGTATTGTCGCAAAAGCGGGCGGGAGTTTCATTGGCGCCAGGCCCCCATAAGATTCAAGGTATTGGAGCTGGTTTTGTGCCTGATAACCTGGATCTTTCACTGGTGGATGAAATCGAGCAAGTGACCAATGAAGAAGCGATGCTTTATGCGCGGCGCTTAGCGCGCGAAGAAGGTATTCTGGCCGGAATTTCCTGCGGTGCGGCTGTGGCGGCGGCAGTACGTCATGCTAAGCTTGCCCGGAATAAGGGAAAAACTATTGTAGTGATTTTACCGGATTCCGCTGAGCGTTACCTAAGCGGTATTCTGTTTGAACGTATGTTTGACGAACAGGGCCTGACAGCATAGTGAACACTAGCAAGAGAACGCGCGATCTTTTGTTGCGTAGTACCTATTTGAATGTTGATAGTATCGTGGCGGAGCTGCGTGCGTTGCGTCTGGCTTCGTTGGAAAGTCGTAACCGACATGATCGTCCGCCCAGACTACCGTCACGCAGGATTCTGGCGAGTGTTGCAGAGGGCCTGAGTGCGGCTATGTTTCCTAATCGCCTGGGTTCATCTGAGTTGGCTGATGAGGGTATCGATCATTATGTTGGACATACCCTGAATATGACATTGCGTGAATTGATGGTGCAGATTCAGCATGAATTGCACTATAACTCTGGTTTGGAGGTTCTGGGCGATCAGGATCGTGCACAATCGGTAGCGATTACGCAGGCGTTTGCAAAACGTTTGCCGGAGGTCCGAAGTTTGCTGGAAACCGATATTAAAGCAGCGTATGAAGGTGATCCGGCGGCGCGCAATGTGGATGAAGTACTGGTTTGTTATCCTGGCATCATGGCAATTACGCATTATCGGTTGGCGCATGTTTTGCACGGTTTGGGGGTGCCTCTGATTGCGCGCATGATTTCAGAAATTGCGCACTCTGCCACCGGTATTGAAATTCATCCAGGTGCACAGATTGGCGGCAGTTTCTTTATCGATCATGGTACCGGTGTGGTAATTGGAGAGACTGCTATTATTGGGCAGAATGTTCGTCTGTATCAGGCGGTTACGCTGGGTGCCAAACGTTTTCCGGTAGATGAGAATGGAACCTTGGTGAAAGGCAATTTGCGCCACCCTATTGTGGAAGATGACGTGGTGATTTATGCCGGAGCTACAATTTTGGGACGGATAACCATAGGTCGAGGTTCGACGATTGGCGGCAATGTATGGCTGACGCGAAGCGTGCCACCGGGCAGTAATATCTCTCAGGCGCAAATGCGTCAGGAGGTATTTGAGGGGGGCGCCGGAATTTAATCAATAGAAGAGTGCCTTTAGAAATCATATGACCGCTGACAAAATAATTCTTACATTGGACGACGCCAAAAAAATGGCGGCAGGTGCAGAATCCGAAGCAATGTGCAATAAATGGCCGGTTGTCATTGCAATTGTAGATGATGGGGGGCATTTGCTTTACTTGCAACGTCTAGACCACGCACAGTACGGTAGTATAGGTGTGGCAATTGAAAAAGCGTGTGCTGCGATAGCTTTTCGCCGCCCGACCAAGGTATGGGAAGACAATATTGCGGAAGGGCAATTGCGTTATCTGAATTTACCTGGCACCTTGCCGATTGAAGGCGGGTTGCCCATCGTTGTTAATAATCAATTTGTGGGTGCAATCGGAATCAGCGGCGTAAGATCTTTTCAGGATGCACAAATCGCTCAGGCTGGGATTGATGCATTGTTATCCTGATTTTCTTGTTGGGAATCTGCACAAGATCTTGCTCGTGTTGATATCGATATAAAATTTGTACCACTTTCACAGAGTACAAGTAGCCTTTCAGAAGTCTTTAACGATGATTGTCTTCGTCTTTCTGGGTGAGGTAAATAAGAGTAATGGCAGCAATTATCACCAGACGGAATGCAGCTTGCTGGCCATTGGCAACTTCCGATTGCCACATTAAAAACCATTCTCCGCCAATCGTCATAAATCCGACGAACCATAGACAGAAACCGAGAGAAAGTCCGAGTATGGCCAAGCTTTTGGCTTGATTGAAGGATGAGGGATTCTTGATATTTTGGCATAAGCGCAAGCCACCCAGCCAACATAGTCCGGCAATCAGGATTTCAGTAACAATGATCAGCGCATATGCTGCATGATGTAAAAAAGGAGATTCAATTGCCCGCCAGAGGCCCTGGTTGTCAGGAAAAGTCTTATCCATCAAAAGAACATGCGCGGTGATGGAGAAATTTGAGTTGTAATCGGTGAGATTATTGAATGCAACTAGCGATGCATACAACGCGAAAGCCAGGACCATCATACTTTTTGATAATCGCGTATACATGATAATTAAAGCAATGGCGCAGTTTAAACTAGAGGGAATTTGTTATCCCGGCTGGTGCTATTCAAGCCGCAGGTAGTCAGCCGGGATATGATACGGAAAACTAAGAGGCTTGTTGAATACCGGCCAATAACCAGGTTGCATCCGGATCTTTCAGATCTTTTTGTACATGCCAGATCTCATCAAATGCTTCCGGTTCGCCATCAGGTGAATCTTTTAGTTGACCGGTAAAGCGGACACTTGCGATAGCCAGGTCACCGGCTGTTTCAACCTCCAGTAAATTGGCATCAATGAACATGATTTCGGTTGTTTGTTGCGCATCTCCTCGTTCATTAATTTGTGCGCTAATTTCTGTCAGCATCTCGGGTGTTGTGTAGTCACGAATTTCATTGATATCGCCATGATCGTGAGCGGCCTGCAGACGCATAAATGAAGCTTTTGCATGGCGCAAAAAGGACTCCACTTTAAAATCTGCAGGAATATTGGGTTGCCGATAAGCGGTTTGACTGTCCGCGACTGTGGCTGCAGCAGGAGGCGTGAATGCAGGGGTGTTGAAGTTTTCGCGTGTATTTGTATTTATACCCGAGTATTGCATGGAGGAGGATTGTTCCACCTTGGGTTTACGTAGCATACGGATGATGAAAAATACAGCGCCTATGAGTAACAGCATGGTTACGATATCCATCATATTGATGTTTTCAAACGCACCCCCCATAAAAAGTGCAGCAAGTAAACCACCGGCAGCCAGACCGGCTAATGCACCGCCCCACTTACTGCCACCGGACGCGGCGGCGGGTGTCGCAGCTGGTGCTTGCTGCGGCTTAGGCGCAGCTTGCTGCTGATTGACCGACTGACGTTGAGTGCCTAGGTTTTTACCGCCGCCCATGCGTTTGGCTTCTGCATCAAAAGCGAGTAAGCCAAAACTGAAAATAGCCAAAGTTAGAAAGGTGAGTGTTTTTTTCATAATGATCTTCCAAACTGTGTTTTAAAGCTTCGAGTATAGCATCGGGTTTATGCTGCCAGCTACATTGAATTTTTAGAGATGCAAATTTTGAATGCGCTTCTTCTGTTGTAAAAAGCGCTAAGCTGTACTTTTCTAGCGTAACAATATTAGGCGGGGAATTGCTTCATTATCAATCCATACAATGGCATTTTGATTAAATCGTTGCCCGATTGATCGGCTGGTATTAAGATCCAATCCAGGAACAAAGAAACTTTTTTCAGGCAGCCATTGGTCGATTGGATCTATATTCAGGCTTTCAATGATGGGATAGGCACGAAGCTGCAACAAATTTCTGAGTTGTTCGTGCACCGCTAAATTTTCTTCATTACTGGCAAGCTGACTGTAGGGGTTGTATGCGCTGACAATTGCCGCGCATGATTGTTTTGATGCTGTTAAAAGTTTTGCCAGTGATTCCGAATATTGATTAATGTGTAAAGAGATTGAATTGCAATCAGTACCCACCCGATAATGGGTGCGGCAGTAACTTGTGATGAGATTGCTTGCGATAACCGATAGAGCCACAGTCACTGAGCAATGATAAGCTTAACTTTTCTGCTTGGCGGGCGGGGGTTTATCCAGTCAATGGCTATGCCCATGGCCGTTGTCTTCACCGCCATGTGCGTGACTTTGGGTTGAGTTGATGAGATTTTCATATTGTTCCGGTGTCATATGACCCAGTTTGAAAATAAAAGCGACCATCCCCCAGATTGCTTGATCATCATGACTCAATCCCCATGCTGGCATAGCAGTCATTTTTAGACCATTCTTTATCACCCAAAAATACGCTTTGGCGTGCTCCATTCTCTTTGTTTCATCAGTCGTGGTTTCGCGTTGATGGAATATGGGTGCTTGGGGATATAGGCCTGCTGAGAGTTCTGTCGGTTTCATGCCGGGTGCCAGATGACAGATGGTACACATGGCATTGTAGTGCTCCGCGCCTTGTGCGAGCAATTCTGTATCTTCCAGTAAAGGTACTGTCAAGTCTTCGGCGCGTGCTTTAATGGAGCTGTCACGTACCCATTCAATGAGTTTTTCGGTGATTTTCCAGTGTTTTTCTGTCGCGGCCATATTATAAGCACCCGATCCAAGAGCGATGATACCTAAGACAAATGATGCCAATAACAGACTCAGGATTGTTTTCATTGTTTCACCTCATTAAATGATCTGGCACTGGTTTCAATAATACTGAACAGCTTTAGCTATCAGCTATCTCATACTACTTTTAATTACCACGCGAATCAATTTATGTTTTCAGAGAGGCATGTTTTTCCGGTCATTAATCCAGACCAACAATATTATTACCCGGGATGCGTGTCACTTAATTTGTATGATGCTGTCTTGTCAGTAGAGGCTGCTGATTTCAGTTTTATTTGGATTGATAAAGAAACATTTGTTCGTATTTTTTTGAATTGCTACGATTGACTGTTTTCTAATCTGGCCTGAATACTTGCATAATTTAAGTGTGGCGCAAACATTTCGATAAAATCGAAAATATAACTACGCAAATAACTATGGCGGCTTATGCCGATACGCGTTGTGCTGGATTCAAACAAGTGACTGGCATCGATCGACCTTAGATTCTTGTCTCGTTTGGCATCAAAAGCCATATTAGCCAGTATGCCAACGCCTAATCCCAATTCTACGTAAGTTTTGATTATATCTGAGTCGATTGCTGTCAATACCACATTAGGTTCTAATCCACAGTTTGCAAAAGCCTGATTAATTTTTGAGCGACCAGTGAAAGCAAAGTCATAAGTAATGATGGGATATTGATTGAGCGCTTCCAACGTGAGTTTTTTTATCTTCAAGAGTGGGTGCTTGGGTAGTACAATGACACATCGATTCCATTCATAACATGGCAGCATGACGAGTTCTTGAAAGTGTTCAATGGCTTCTGTAGCAATTGCGACATCCGCTTCGCCGGAAGTTACTAAGGCTGAAATTTGCATCGGACTGCCTTGACGCAGGATAAGCTTAACTTTTGGATATCGTGCGGTAAAGCGCTTGATTACGGCAGGTAGAGCGTAACGAGCCTGAGTGTGCGTGGTTGCGATTGTTAGGGTTCCGCCTGCTTCATTGGTGAATTCCTGCGCGATTTTTTTCAGATTATCGGCATCGCGGAGCATCCGAGTGGCGGTTTCTATGATCAGCTGCCCCGGTGGAGTTATTTGTACGATACGCTTACCATTGCGCAAAAAAATATCAACACCGAGCTCGTTCTCAAGCATCTGGATCTGTTTGCTGATGGCTGGTTGAGAGGTGTGCAGATTCTTGGCTGCTTTGGACAGGTTCATATCGTGACGAGCGGTTTCACACAAATAGCGAAGTTGTTGGAGTTTCATAGGCGCACCTGATAATAATAAATGGTTATATACATCTAATATAATATTATTTTGATTTATAAAAATGTATTGTTATCATAATAAACGACTGCAAAAGTAAATTGAAAGGCAGTTCTAAATCTATTCTGTCGGATTCTCTGATCAATTCTTTCACGCTGCTGAGTTGGTAGTTATTGACACGCGAAAGGTGCTTGTCGTTAGTTTTTGGTAGAATGACGAATTGACCATTCTGTTTGTGTCGGTTGCGTGTATCAACGATGCTGAATGATCACTTGTGGACACGATCACGATTGAAAAAATTCAAATAATTGGTGGTTGGTGAAATTGTTCTTAATTGAATGGTAGATTGCTTATTTTTTGACAGATTTAGGCTTTCCATTAATGAAACAAGGATTGATTGATGAGTACGAATGTAGAGGATAAACCTAAGCAAGTGAGTTGGTTTAATGGTTGCGGCGGGCGGATTGGTGTAGTGGTAGGTGAAAACGGTGAGCATGCTTATATTGGCGTGGCGTTAAGGCATGATGAAGATGATGATGTAGACCATATCATGAAGTATGGCGCCAAGTTTCCATTGGATGCGGCGCTGTTGCTGCCAGTGTCTAAATACTATACACAGGAATCCTGAAGGCCTCTTGGAAGCATCTTGAACAAATGAGCGAGGAAATTAAATATGTATCGCTATGATGAATATGATCAACAAATAGTGAATGAGCGTGTCATGCAATACCGTGATCAGGTGCGTCGACGCCTCTCAGGGGAGTTGAGTGAGGAGGAATTTCTTCCACTGCGGCTGCAAAATGGTTTGTATATGCAGATTCATGCCTACATGCTGCGTATTGCAGTACCGTATGGCCTGATATCTTCTAAGCAGATGCGCATGTTTGCTCATATTGCACGGAAGTACGATCGTGGTTATGGCCATTTCACCACGCGTCAGAATATTCAATTTAATTGGCTTAAACTGGAGGATACTCCGGATATCCTGGCGGATCTGGCATCGGTTGAAATGCATGCTATTCAGACTTCTGGGAATTGTGTGCGGAACATTACATCGGATGAATTTGCTGGTGTGGCACAGGATGAAGTAGTTGATCCACGTCCTTATGCGGAGATTTTGCGCCAGTGGAGCACTTTTCATCCGGAATTTGCATATCTGCCGCGAAAATTTAAAATCGCCATCAGTGGTGGAAAAGAAGATCGTGCTGCTATTTATGCGCATGACATCGGATTGGCGGTGACAAAGAATGCGCAGGGTGAAATCGGCTTCCGGGTATTGGTTGGCGGTGGATTGGGGCGGACGCCGATCATTGGCAGTGAAATTTGTGAGTTTGTGCCATGGCAGCATATCTTGACGTATGTCGAATCTATTTTGCGCGTGTATAACGAATATGGTCGACGCGATAACAAATTTAAAGCACGCATCAAAATACTGGTGAAAGCACTCGGGATTGATGAATTCAAGCGTCGGGTGGAGGCGGACTGGGCTGATCTGAAAGATGGCCCAGGTACATTAACTATCGAGGAGGTCGATCGTGTTGCCTCTTTCTTTTCTGATCCGTTTTATGAAACATTACCTGATCATGATTCGAAATTAAATGAGTTCAAGGCAGATAGCCGTTCATTCTCGAACTGGTTATCGCGTAATGTTAGACCTCATCGTATTCCGGGTTACGCGATCGTTGTTCTGTCACTGAAAAAACCGGGTAATGCACCCGGTGATGCTACGGCTGAACAAATGGAAGCAGTCGCGGATCTGGCGGATCGATACAGCTTTGGTGAATTACGCATCACACATAAGCAAAATCTGGTATTGGCCGACGTCAGGCAGAAAGATTTGATTCGTTTATGGCAAGAGGCGGCCGAGCATGAGTTGACAACGCCCAATATTGGCATGTTAACCGATATTATTAGTTGCCCCGGAGCGGAATTTTGTACGCTGGCTAATGCTCGTTCGATACCGCTGGCAAAGGTAATTGCCGAATGTTTTGAAGATCTGGACTATCAGCATGATATCGGTGAGATTACGTTGAACATTTCGGGTTGCGTGAATGCTTGTGGGCAACATCATATCGGCAATATTGGTATCACTGGCGTGGAGAAGAAAGATCACGACGAATGGTATCAAGTTTCGATCGGTGGTTCGGAAGGCAATGACAGTTCGATTAGTAAAATTATTGGTCCGTCATTTACTTTCAATCAGGTGCCTGAAGTTATCGAACGCTTGATTCATGTGTATCTGCGTGAGCGTATGGAAACCGAGCGTTTCATTGAAACGGTGCGTCGTATTGGTCATGCGCCATTCAAAGAGCATGTATACGCTACTGACTTTATGGCTCAGGAAGAAAAGGTTGCGGACAAACACATCGTGGAGCCTGCGCAGTACGAGGTTCCTTATTATTCCCCGAGGTTCTGATATCGATATGATCATAAAAAATAAAACCATCGTTGCGGACGATTGGACGGTATTGCGGCTACAGGAGCATGATACTGCTGAGGACATAATAGTTTCAGTCGGAAAAGTCATTGTTCCTCTAAAAGTATGGCGAGCTCAACACGAAACGTTACAGCAGCGTAAGGAC
Source organism: Nitrosomonas ureae (assembly GCF_001455205.1). Taxonomy (NCBI): domain Bacteria; kingdom Pseudomonadati; phylum Pseudomonadota; class Betaproteobacteria; order Nitrosomonadales; family Nitrosomonadaceae; genus Nitrosomonas; species Nitrosomonas ureae. The sequence goes on along the minus strand of NZ_CP013341.1, from coordinate 570,113 downwards.
ATCGGCGTTTGGTTGACTAGTGATGAGCGTGCGGAAGATTTGAAGGATGATGTGCAAAAATTTTCTGTGATTGCGATTGATTTTCCGAAATTTTCGGATGGTCGGGGATATTCCATTGCGTATAATCTGCGTGCACGACTTGGCTATAAGGGTGAATTGCGGGCGATCGGCGATGTGTTGCGCGATCAATTGTTTTACATGCATCGGGTTGGTTTTGATGCTTTTGCGCCGCGGCCGGATCGCAAGATCGAAGATGCACTAAAGGGTCTCAGTGATTTCTCTGAGGTTTATCAGACTTCTTTTAATCCGATTTTACCCCTGTTCCGGCGCACGCAGCGTAAAGGAAATTCGACTGTAGGCACACTCAATGATTAATTTGCAACATAGAGTTGATCAGGTTGTGACGGTTCTGACTGAAACTGTGCGTGATTATGCCCCGATAGCGTTTGCTAATAGCCTGGGTGCTGAAGATATGGTGCTGACAGATATCATTGATCGACATCATATCGACATCGAAATGTTTAGTCTGGATACCGGGCGTTTGCCGCAAGAAACTTATGATCTGATGCAAACCGTGCGAGAGCGCTACAAAACGACACTGCGCATTTATTTTCCCAATGTAAAGCAGGTTGAAGCGTATGTTGCTGAGCACGGTGTCAATGGTTTTTACCAAAGCGTTGATTTGCGTAAAAATTGCTGCTATATCCGGAAGGTGGAACCATTGCGTCGCGCCTTGCAGGGTAAGCGAGGGTGGGTCACTGGAATTAGACGAGAACAGGCCTCAACTCGGGCAAATCTGAGTGTGTCTGCATATGATATGGATAATCGTATGCAAAAGATTAATCCATTGCTGGAATGGACCCATGCGGAAGTTTGGGAATATCTCAAACGCTATGAAGTGCCTTATAACAAACTGCATGACAAATTTTATCCCAGTATCGGTTGTGCTCCCTGTACGCGCGCTATTACACCGGGAGAAGACATACGTTCCGGTCGCTGGTGGTGGGAGACGCCGGAAACCAAGGAATGCGGATTACATACCGAAAAGGTAGTTCAATCAAAATAATCGCGGTTACTTGCAATATCTTGTCTGTTTTTGTCAGAGTGATAGATCTGGAATTTGCATAATTTTTATTTACCGAGAAAAAAAATGAGTCGTCGTGCCTTTACCCATCTAGATACGCTGGAAAGTGGGGCGATACATATAATGCGTGAAGTGGCGGCGGAGTATGTCAATCCTATGCTGCTATTTTTCGGGGACGATAGCTACTGTTTTATTGCGCTTAGCTGAGAAAAGTATTTCGTTCTGGGTGGTTTCCATTTCCATTGTGATACGGCACATAATTTTCCTGAGGTTATTGTATTTTGGGATCAGCGTGTCAACGAACATCAAACTAACACAATATGAATATAATAAATAACTCAGATCTGAAATTAAATGGATGCACTATTCTGGTGGTGGAAGATAATGAATTGAATCAACAGGTAGCCCAGGCTCTACTCGAATATAATGGAGCTGTTGTATCTATTGCAAGTAACGGACAAGAAGCACTGGATAAGTTAAGTAAGGAAAATTTTGACTGTGTACTGATGGATGTTCAAATGCCTGTTCTGGATGGCTTAAAGGCTACAAAAATGATCCGGGCTAATCCGCAGTGGTCGAAAATATCGATTATTGCATTAACAGCCAATGCGGACCCGGATTATAAAGATTCGTGTCGGAGTGCCGGTATGAATGATTTTTTAGCCAAGCCAATTGATCCGGAGCAGCTAGTTATCATCATATCAAAGTGGCTGTTACCAGGATGAGTGATTATAAAACTCAGATGTTTGAAATTAGGCAGGCAATATTGCCGCAGATCATGATGGCCTATTTTCCCATTGGTGATAATAATTATTAAGTATATGGAATTATGACAAAAATGGATGCTACGTTTCATACCCGACAGGAAGCAACAACCACTTTATCAAATTTTAACTTTGGTTTTACAATCGCTGATCTCTATTGTCGCGACGGCTTGGTTAGATTGGATCAAGTATTTCTGGATTTTCTTCGTACCGGGGATGAGGCGCTACATAAAAAATTGGAGCAGGCGCGTGAGCAACCTGATGATCTGTTGCCGAAAGACGAGTCTGCATTGCTGATTGAAATTGCACCTTGGCTGGAAGATTTCATTGCCCGGTTGTTTTACATTGAGAATGAAGTGCAGCAGCTGGCGGCACAACATCATGAGCTGGCTCCGTTATATTTTTGCAAACGACAGTTTGTTCAGCGTCGTGCAAAGGGAAAAGTCAGCGATGCAGAATTGGCTGGCATCGATGGATTGGCTCTTGAAAAGGAGCTGGCTGCAGAATTTGGGGAAGCTTTCTCTGAATTGGCTTTTGCTATCAACGTGACACAGTGGATGGATGCGGAAGTGGATAATGAGTCCCGGTTGAACAAAGCGCTCCACTATGCAGCCTGGGCACTGCGAACGCCGACCGGACAGCAACATACGCGGCAAGGTATTTTATTTAAGTCGCCTGCCAAATTAGATTTTCAGCATCTGTTGTCGTTGGAAACGGATGAATCGGCAGGATATCCGGTGCATCGGTTGAGTCACCTGCGTGAACGCAATGGTTTTGCGCTGACCGATACCGGAACAGATTTGATGGGTGCGCTTGATGAAGCTAATTACTGTATCTGGTGTCATGAGCAAGGTAAAGATTCATGCTCCAAGGGTTTGATACAGAAATCTAAATCGCCGGATGAACCACCTACTTTCAAACGCAGTGAGCTAGGCGCGCTGCTTGCAGGTTGTCCGCTGGAAGAGCGCATTTCCGAATTTCATAAGCTTAAGACACAAGGAGTCGCAGTAGGAAGTCTGGCTATGATCGTGCTGGATAATCCGATGTGTGCCGGAACCGGTCATCGCATTTGTAACGATTGCATGAAATCTTGTATTTATCAGAAGCAGGAACCGGTTGATATCCCGCAAGCCGAGACAAGAACGCTGAAAGACGTGCTGGCATTGCCATGGGGATTTGAAATCTATAGTTTATTAACGCGCTGGAATCCTTTAAATTTACATAGACCAGTGCCAAAACCGCCATCCGGCCGCAAGGTGTTGGTGGTTGGGATGGGGCCGGCCGGATATACACTGGCACATCATTTAATGAATGAAGGTCACACCGTGGTGGGTATTGACGGGCTTAAGATTGAGTTTCTGCCGGAAGAGATCTCAGGGGTAAATTTACAGGGTGAGCGAGTGCCATTTCAGGCGATCCGGTCGGCTAGCACGTTGGAAGAAAGCTTGGAGCAGCGTATGCCGGGTGGTTTTGGTGGGGTGGCAGAATACGGAATCACTGTGCGCTGGAATAAAAATTTTCTTAAGCTGATTCGGTTGTTGCTGGAGCGTAGAGAAGAGTTTGCGTTGTTTGGAGGTGTGCGTTTTGGTGGCACATTGACTGCTGATGATGCCTTTGCCATGGGATTTGACCATATTGCTCTGGCCGCAGGTGCTGGGCGGCCCACTGTTCTGGATTTGCCAAATGGATTGGCGCGTGGGGTGCGTGCCGCATCAGATTTCTTGATGGCTTTGCAGCTTACAGGTGCTGCGCAAAGCGATTCGATTGCGAATATGCAATTACGTTTGCCGGTGGTGGTGATCGGTGGCGGTCTCACTGCTATTGATACCGCAACCGAGGCATTGGCATATTATCCGGTGCAGGTGGAGAAGTTTCTGCAGCGCTATGAAATACTGACAGTAGTACAAGGCGAAGATGCGATCCGTGAGGCTTGGGATGATGAGGAGAAAAGAATTGCTGACGAATTCCTTAATCATGCTCGAGCTATTAGAGCAGAACGTCAGGATGCAAAAAAAGCCGGACGCGCGCCGCATATCATCAATTTGCTGCAAGCTTGGGGCGGTGCGACAATAGCTTACCGCAAACGTCTGATCGATAGTCCTTCCTATACATTAAATCATGAGGAAGTGGAAAAGGCGCTGGAAGAAGGCATCTGGTTTGCTGAGGGAATGACTCCAAAGCGCGTTAATGTGGATCAGTGGGGGCACACCCAATCGGTGCAATTTGGCGTGCAGAAACGGGATGAAACGGGACAATGGCAAGATGCAGGCAACGTCGAGTTACCAGCCCGTGCATTGCTGGTCGCTGCTGGTACTCAACCTAATACAGTGCTGGCACGGGAAGATGAGAAACTGTTCAAACTCAATGGCAGATATTTTGCTGCTTGCGATGAGGAAGGGAATCCAGTGCAACCAGAGTATGCAAACCCCAAACCTGGGACACCAATGGTATTGCTCAGCCGTTATCGGGATGATCAGGATGGCCGCTTTATAAGTTTCTTTGGTGATTTGCATCCATCCTATTCCGGTAATGTGGTGAAAGCGATGTCGAGCGCCAAGCAGGGTTATCCGGTGGTGCATCGGGTGCTGGAGCGTGTTAAACCGAAATCGAGCCAGTCATCCCGGGGATTTTTTACAGATCTTAACAATCAGCTGCGTCCAACGGTTTATAAAGTAGAAAGGCTTGCTCCCAATATCATCGAAATCGTTGTGCATGCTCCGATGGCAGCGGAGCATTTCCAGCCAGGTCAATTTTATCGTTTTCAGAATTATGCAACACTGGCAAAAATTACAGGGGATACTCGGCTTGCAATGGAAGGACTGGCGTTGACGGGTGCATCGGTGGATATCGAGCTCGGGCTGGTTTCGCTCGTTGTTTTGGAGATGGGCGGATCTTCTAATTTGTGTGCGATGTTGAAACCGGGTGAGCCGGTTGTGCTGATGGGACCTACCGGAACACCGACGGAAATCCCCGAGAATCAGATTGTGGTGTTGGTGGGCGGCGGTTTAGGCAATGCGGTGTTATTTTCTATTGGCGCAGCTGCGCGCGCAGCGGGATCGAAAGTGTTATATTTTGCTGGCTACAAGAAATTGATTGATCGATATAAAGTGGCTGAAATTGAGGCTGCAGCGGATATCGTCGTATGGTGCTGCGATGAGTCGCCCGGTTTTACAGCCACGCGTTCTCAGGATAAAAGCTATGTGGGAAATATCGTACAAGCAATGGTGGCTTATGCCAGCGGTGAATTAGGTGCGCAACCGGTGGCGCTGGCTGAAGCTGATCACATTATTGCAATTGGTTCAGATCGAATGATGGCTGCTGTTGGTGTGGCTCGTCATAACCAGTTGAAACCTTACTTGAAAGCAGATCATTTTGCTATTGGTTCGATTAACTCGCCCATGCAGTGCATGATGAAGGAAATTTGTGCGCAATGCTTGCAACCGCATCAGGATCCGGAAACAGGAAAAATTACATATGTGTTTTCTTGCTTCAATCAAGATCAACCTTTGGATCAAGTGGATTTTTCGGGATTAAATACGCGTCTGCGCCAAAATACCGTTCAAGAAAAATTAACGAACCGATGGGTCGATCGTTGTTTAAAGCATGGAGTATGAACTTCAGTGATTAATGAAATAGAAAAAGAATTATCACTGGACACGTCATTACCGGTTGATATAGCAAAAATGCGTCAGATGTTTCATGACAATTCTGTGCTAGTGCAGAAATTTTGCCTTAAATTTATTGAGGTTGCCCATAACACGCTATCAGAAATGGAAGTGGCGCAAGTGGAAAGAGATTTGCCAGCGTTGGGTCGTTTAGGGCATAAATTAAAATCTTCAGCCAGAACAATCGGCGCCTTAAGTTTTGCTGATATTTGCGAGGCACTTGAGAAGGCGAGTGCCAACAACAATTGGTTCGGTGCAGAATCATTGCTGGTAAAAATTCGACCCTTGTTGCAACAGATTACAGAGCAACTAGAAAATGAGTTGAGTCAATTAAGTGAATAAGATTCTTAACAAATAATCTTGATGATCCTTTAATCTCGACGATCCCGAAAAGATTCTGAATTGAAAATTTGATAGAAGCATAGGTGGGATATTTATCCATACAGACTGTTGTTTAATTCAGCGTAGTATTGATTACTGCAAAAAATTGTGTGAGTTATTAGAAAATCATGCGATATCAAGTTTTTCCTGATCCATTTAATGCATTACGCCCAAATTGATTTATAATTCACAGTTCGTTAAAAATTTAAACTCAATATTAGTTCTTATTTGCAAGCAGATAGGTAAGAAAAGGGAGATTATCAATGCATATAGGCATACCGGCAGAGATTCGCAGCGGAGAAACGCGTGTAGCCGCTACACCGGAGACCGTGAAAAAATATACTGCCAAGGGTGTTCATAAGGTTTTAGTCCAGTTAGGTGCCGGTGCGGGTGCCAGTATTCCTGATTCAGCCTATCAAGAGGCGGGCGCAATGATAGTGACTGATGTGGCTGAATTGTATGCGCAATCACAAATTGTGCTCAAAGTACGTGGTCCGGAATCCGGTGAATTAGCGATGATGCGTAAGGATGCGGTATTGTTGGGATTGTTGTCGCCGCACCAGAAGGATGGCGTGGATGCACTTAAACAGCATGGATTGACCGCATTTGCAATGGAGAAATTACCGCGTATTTCGCGTGCGCAAAATATGGATGTTTTGTCATCACAAGCAAACATTGCTGGCTATAAGGCGGTGATTGTGGCGGCAAATATCTATCAAAAATTCTTTCCAATGCTGATGACAGCAGCGGGTACCGTGAAGGCAGCACGAGTTTTGGTTTTGGGTGCGGGTGTTGCTGGGTTGCAGGCTATTGCAACCGCGAAAAGATTGGGTGCCGTGGTTGAAGCGTTTGATGTGCGACCAGCAGTTAAAGAGCAGGTGGAGAGTTTGGGGGCGAAGTTTGTAGAAGTTCCGCTCAGCGATGAAGAGAAAGCTCAGGCTGAGACAGCCGGGGGATATGCCGCAGAAATGTCGGATGATTACAAGCGACGGCAAGGAGAATTAGTCCATGAGCGTGCGATTTCAGCAGATATCATTATTACTACAGCACTAATTCCAGGGCGTCCAGCACCTGTTTTGATCAAAGAAGAGACTGTTCAGGCGATGAAGCAAGGTTCGGTTATTGTTGATATGGCGGTTGAAGCAGGCGGTAACTGCCCATTATCCGAACTAGATAAGAATGTGATTAAACATGGCGTACATCTGATTGGTATGGCGAATCTTCCCGGCTTGGTGGCAGCCGATGCTAGTACTTTATATGCACGAAATCTGATGAATTTCCTTAACTTGATGCTTGATCAAGAAAATGATGCACTGAAAATAGACCGCTCAGATGAAATTATCGCGGGAACATTGTTATGTGCAGGGGGAAATGTCATAGGAAAGGAATGATCATCCGCAATAAACTAAAAAACGCTTTTTAGTTGTTGTATCGAGAAATACAGTTAACGAATTTTAAAGGAGTAAATATGATTGGTGAAATTGACCCGGTTATTATCAATCTAACGGTTTTTGTACTGGCGGTTTTTGTTGGCTATCATGTTGTGTGGAACGTTACACCGGCTTTACATACCCCTCTGATGTCGGTGACTAATGCTATTTCCGGTATTATTCTCGTCGGTGCAATGTTGGCTGCAGGGCCGACGGAGACAGACTGGGGTGTTTGGTTAGGTGCTGCTGCGGTTACGCTGGCAGCAATCAATGTTTTTGGTGGATTTCTGGTGAGTCAACGGATGCTGGAAATGTTCAAGAAAAAAGATAAAAAAGGAAACGCGTAAATGTCAGCAAATATGGTAGCACTTGCATATTTAGTTGCTTCAGTATTTTTCATACTTGCACTAAAAGGCCTAAGTTCGCCTGAATCTGCGCGTCGTGGAAATTTGTTCGGCATGGTGGGTATGGCGATTGCAGTTGCCACGACTTTGACGCTTACGCAGAACTGGCTTTTGATTCTGGGATGCATTGCGGTGGGCGGCATCATTGGCGCGATTGTGGCGCAACGCGTACAGATGACAGCAATGCCAGAATTGGTTGCTTTTATGCATTCGCTGGTTGGTCTGGCAGCAGTATTTATTGCGGTTGCTGCGGTCAATAATCCGGTTTCATTCGGTTTGCCAGAGATTCTTCCTGGGGGCAGTAAGCTGGAATTATTTTTGGGTACCTTTATTGGTGCCATGACATGGTCCGGTTCAGTCATCGCGTTTCTGAAATTATCAGGACGCATGAGTGGCACTCCGATTGTTTTCAGTGGCCAGCATATGCTTAATTTGTTGCTGGCAATCATCATGATCGGATTTGGTCTGTGGTTTTTCTTTAGCGAAACGACGAACTGGACCGCGTTTATTGCAATGACCGCAATTGCTTTCATCTTGGGATTCCTGATTATTATTCCTATTGGCGGCGCTGATATGCCGGTAGTGATATCTATGCTTAATTCCTATTCGGGTTGGGCTGCTGCAGGTATTGGTTTTTCTTTGGGCAATCCAATGTTGATCATCGCAGGATCATTGGTAGGCAGTTCGGGTGCGATTCTCTCGTATATCATGTGTAAAGCTATGAATCGGCCATTTCTATCAGTTATATTGGGTGGTTTTGGCAGTGATGGTGGAAGCGCAGCGGCGGCAGATGATGGTGTACAGAAGACATACCGCAGTGGCAGTGCGGAAGATGCTGCTTTCTTAATGGGTAATGCTGACAGTGTCATTATTGTTCCAGGATATGGTTTGGCCGTTGCGAGAGCGCAGCATGCTGTGAAGGAATTGGCTGAAATATTGCACGAAAAAGGCGTTAACGTACGTTTTGCGATTCATCCGGTAGCGGGACGTATGCCGGGACATATGAATGTGTTGCTGGCAGAAGCCGAAATTCCTTATGAACAAGTCCTGGAAATGGATGAAATCAACAGCGATTTCTCAAACACAGATGTTGTGTTGGTATTGGGTGCGAATGATGTGGTGAATCCGGCTGCGAATGTTCCCGGTAGCCCGATTTATGGCATGCCGATACTGGATGCGCATAAAGCGCGTACCGTTATGGTGGTTAAGCGCAGTATGGCGGTGGGTTATGCTGGTCTTGATAATGACCTATTCTATATGGATAAGACTATGATGATATTCGGGGATGCTAAGAAAGTCGTTGAGCATATGGTCAAGGCTTTGTGATGAATGATAGAAGTATTGACTAATGGTAGACCTGGAGTCAGGAGAACAACTACATGAAGAGTTGTTCTCTTTTTTATAATATATTGAATGGCGATTTATGATTTGAGGCTAAGTTCCAAGATCATTAAAAGGATGGGGTTTTGCAATACCGAATCCTTGAGCGTAATTAATGCCAATCTCTTGTAATTTTGCAATGATATCATCAGTCTCAACTAATTCGGCAATCGTTTTGACATTAGCTTTTTGAGCAAGCTGATGGATAGTTTTTATCTTGGCTAGATCCTCGTCGTCGCGAAGTATGTTGCAAACAATGCTACCATCAATTTTCAAGTAGTCCACTTTAATCTTGTTTTGTAGATTCAATGAGTCAGGATTATCGTTAAAGCTACAAAGTGAAACCAAGCAACCTAATTCATGAATTTTTTGTGTGAAGATATGTGTATTTGTCATATTATCTTCTGCATCTGAGACCTCAATTTCGAAGCAAAGGTTGGAGCCCGTGACTTTGGTTTTTCGTAATTGATCTTGAATAAAATTGGGAAAGGCTAAGTCTTTTAAAGTATCTCTTGCCAAATTAAGATGAAATACCGAATTGGCTCCGGGGTGAGCTGACAGCCATTGAACGATATGGTTAATGATCCACCGATCCAGCTTAGGCATCATTTGAAATTGATCGACGAGAGGTAAGAATGAACCTGGGGGCATCAAGTTATTTTCTTCCTCATGCATCCGAATCAGAATCTCATAATGTAAGGAAGATGAATTAGAAGATTTGATGGGAATTATTTTTTGGCAATAAAGATTAAACTCTTCTCCATCAATCGCTTGAGCAATGCGTGCAGCAGTAATGCCTGATTTCGATGCGGGTGATGGATTGCTTTGCTGAAGTTTTATATCATTATTAGTTGAGATATCAACAGATTGTTTTAACCCGAGTTTTATTTTATTCTCATCTTTATCGTTTTTTGAGGGCGTGCGACTTTTTTCTTGCGCGCGCGGGGTGTGTAACGTATAGAAGCCGATAGTTTTTCCTTTATTGTCAATGTGAGGAAGATATTGTTCTGTGAAAATATAGGGAAAGCCTTTGGTAGATTTAAGAACTCGTTCGTTGTGTATTGTTTTTCCAGTTAGGATTTTTTCAATATTATTCTGAATATCAGAGAAGAATTCTTCATTTGAAAATTCTTTTAAAAAGTGCCCATCAATCTGAGCAGGATTTAATCCAAACCATCGGCGGAAAATTCGATTATGGTACCGACAGCGGAGTTCGGTATTAAAATAGGCCAACATAACAGGAAAATTCTCATCAATAAATTGTGATTTTATCTTGTTTTCTGAAGCTGTTTTTTCAGCCCAAAGCCGATGCTTAATCTCATTTCCCAGTCTTTCCTTAGTAATATTGAGCTGATTACCAAGGCTTCTGGTATTTTTCTCAGTGTGCCCTAACTGAATGATTACTATTAATATTGCAAAGAGCAAAGAAAACCATAATGCAGGTAACCAATGGGAGGGGATCTCGTTGGTAATATATGTATCTGCAATGATGATAAGCAATAGAATCAGAGAAATACAAATAGTCAAGTAGGGCTTGACGTTATTTAATAATGAATTCTTTTGCACGGCAATTCCTTATTCCTGAGAGCATAGATTAAGATGCGCTGCTACTATATAAATAAAGTATTTTTATTTGGTTTTTCGACTGTGAGTGAAAAGCGGTTTCCTAAATAACCAGAATTTCCATAGATCAGAACGTGTTATTACAAAGTCATTTAAAGCAATCTCGTTCAATGTTGTTATGGTTAATCGGCTAACTTTTCCACTCTTAATTGCTGTATATAAGGGTATAAACCAAGTGTGCTCCATGTTTTTGAGAGTTTCGCGCCATTCATAAGCATTCTTGTATTTTGCTGGACTGCGTAGCGAATCCAATACTACGAGATGATTCCCTGGTATCTTAGTTTTGAGCCAATTATTAACATCAATAGGTAGATTTAAGCGATTAATACTGCTAGCTAGTGCTAGTGACTGAGAAAAGTCATCATTGCTCCATATATGTGTATACGGAGAGTGTATTGACTGAAGTATGCCTCCGCCCCCCCCAAGCCAAATACTATTAATGATCAGTTCGCCGCGAGATTCGCGGGCTTGGTTAATGGGGTGCTCATGCAACAGCATTTGTACTTCGTTAAAGATTTTATGCCAGATGATGCTGTCTTTGCCTGTCGGCAAGAAATTATTAATGTTCTTGCAGGTGACTTGACTGAGTAGATGTGTCTGCATTTCAGGTGCCTTAGGTATTCGAATGTACCAGCGATGCGGATGGAAAGTTGAAAAAATAAAATTCGAGTTACCAAGATTATGATTCAAGTCCTGTACGAACTGTTCCGCTTCTTCTGGAGAAATTTTGAAAGACTGGCTATCTGCTAGCATGATATGGTTTTGTTCAATTCGGAGATGAACAGGATCGGCACACATCCAGAAATCTTTACTTGTTTTTGCCAATGCTGGAGCATCAATGTGTAACATCAATGGTGCAATAGGCCAGCTTCCATGTTGTTGCTCCAAATTAAATTGTTTACACAACCAAGTTTCCATTTCAAGAGATGAACTGGTCCTGGAAATACCTTTAGATAGCAGCGTTTCTAAAAAATGAATTAATAAACCATTATAGATTTCTGGCTGTGAAGTATCAGACCAAAATAGATTTGGAATTAATAGGTTAATATTCATTATGAGGGAATAAAACACTCCAAAAGTGTGGTGTAGAGTAAGTGACCGGGTTGCTACTAATACAAATTCGAGGTAATACCATTATGCATGAATGAAACCGCGTTAGCGTGGAAAGGCATTGTGTTTACACGTATAATGCACAGAAGGCTAAGCCTATTTTAAATTGGCAAAATTTTTCTTGCAAATTGCATTTTTGAATACTCGGAGAGGTTATGTATCAGCATATAAAGGTGCCTAGTAAGGGAGAGCGGATTAAGGTTAATGATGATTATTCATTAGAAGTGCCTGATAATCCAATAATTCCTTTTATTGAAGGTGATGGAATTGGTGTTGATATTACTCCAGTGATGCGTAATGTTGTTGATTCAGCTATTGAGAAAGCTTACGGTGAGCAACGAAAGATTTCATGGATGGAAATTTATGCGGGCGAGAAATCAACTCGAGTTTATGGACCAAATGTATGGTTGCCGGAAGAGACACTGCAAGCTGCTGAAGAATTTGTGGTTTCAATTAAAGGTCCGTTAACAACACCGGTTGGCGGTGGAATTCGTTCGATTAATGTAGCTTTACGGCAACAACTGGATTTATATGTTTGTTTGAGACCTGTACGCTATTTTTGTGGTGTTCCGAGTCCATTAAAAAATCCAGAAAAAACAGATATGATTATTTTTCGTGAAAATTCTGAGGATATCTATGCAGGCATAGAGTGGGAAGCGGAATCAGAATCTGTAGTAAAGGTTATTGATTTTTTGATTAAAGATATGGGAGTGACTAGTATACGTTTTCCTCGATCTTCTGGTATCGGTATTAAACCGGTTTCAAAAGAAGGAACGGAGCGTTTTGTTCGAAGAGCGATTCAGTACGCCATTGATAACAAGCGTAAGTCGGTTACATTAGTGCATAAAGGTAATATTATGAAGTTTACTGAAGGCGCATTTAAAAAGTGGGGGTACGCATTAGCTGCTAGTGAATTCGGAGCGGAGTTGCTGGATGGCGGACCGTGGATGAAATTACCCTCCACCATGGGTGGAATTATTATCAAAGATGTAATTGCTGATGCTTTTCTTCAACAAATCTTACTTCGTCCAGAAGAGTATGATGTTGTTGCAACACTGAATTTGAATGGAGATTATATATCCGATGCTTTGGCTGCACAGGTGGGTGGGATTGGGATAGCGCCTGGTGCTAATCTCAGCGATGTAGTGGCGGTTTTCGAAGCAACGCATGGCACAGCACCTAAATATGCTGGAAAAAATCAAGTAAATCCTGGTTCAATAATACTATCAGCGGAAATGATGCTGCGACATATTGGTTGGAGTGAAGCAGCTGATAAGATTATTAAATCTATGGAAAAGACTATTCAGAACGGAATTGTTACTTATGATTTCGCTCGGCAAATGACTAATGCTAAGAAAGTTTCCTGCTCGGATTTTGGTAATGCAATGGCCGATTTTATGAGCTAAACAACACTCACCGAATATTATTTTAGTTAGCTATCGAAGTGGATGGGAAAACTCTAAAGTAATACCCCTTGCTACGTGTGGTAAAACAAAGCAAAGGGGCTCTTATATAGAGAAAATTTTTTATTGCTTTGGCCAATTAATAAGACTAAGTTTCTAGGCCAGTAGTTATGAAAGTTAGGTGGCCTGGATATTTGAGGCTTGTTTCCCTTTTGGTCCCTGAGTGACATCAAAGCTCACTTTTTGACCTTCTTTAAGGGTTTTAAAACCAGACATATTGATTGCCGAGAAGTGTGCAAACAAATCCTCGCTACCGTCATCAGGAGTAATAAAACCAAAACCTTTAGAATCATTGAACCATTTTACTGTACCTGTTGCCATTTCTACTTCCTATATAAAAACTGGGCCGGAAACCCTAATACTATTTGAAATTCAAGACTATTTATGAACAAAATAGATTCATAAAGAACTTGAAGCCAAACGCCATTTGCTGTTTTACGCAAATCCTGGATTAAAGTCAAGCGGTAGTCTCTTCCATCATGAAATGAATCTGAGGAGGCTATCGTATTTCCAACGAATAAGTCTGAGCGAGTAGAGTCTGCATTGTGCATTATGCGAGACATGGCAATAGACCTGAATGAAGGTATAAGCTACAAACAACAAACTTGGCGCGGGTGGGAGAGTTTCTGGAAGAGGATGCACAATATTGTGCTCAAGGTATGATTTTTTATAGGCTTATATCAAAATAAAGGCAATATAAACCGAATACTTGTCCCTCTGGTGTGCCTGCGGGAAAGCGTTGTGTGCCTCTTAGTCCGGTTTGGTTATTGATTATATCCGCATAAAGTGTACACCAAGGTGATCAGGGTGGTGTGAGTGTCATTTATTCTTGCGGTCAACTGCGTCCCAAATTCAGTTTGTGACCGTCTCGGTGAGAGATCAGCGAGGTATATTTGCCATCTTGAGTATCCATGTCGTAACGGTTTGAAGTTTGTCAATTTTACAAAGCAAAGGCGCCAAGCTGCTGGAAAAGCTATGTGTCATTGAGTTTGCCAAATCACGATCAAAGCATTCCAGCGATAATGTCCTGGTGAAATTGATAAATGGTGTTGTTGTTCATAAACAAACATCCCGGCTCTATTCATTTGGCGGTTTGCTGAATGAAAAAACGATTGCTGCATTCTGTACTGGTTTCCTTTACCTGCATACTCAATTTTTATCGTTCCTGCTTTTTTAGGGGCTATCATTGACAATAAGGTAAGGAACGAGAAATATTGCTATAAAACATGATGACCCCTCAAGAAAAGTTGAAATCATTGCCGCAGGTAGCTTTACATTTCAGGCCGGGAATAACGTTTGCACAACTGAATGCAAATACTCTTAGAATCAGTGACAATGATGCAGTTACAGAGCATGATAAAGGTTATTCTTGTCCATTGTTGCTGCACTCAGCTGATTGTTTGATGATGCAATGGTAGAATACAAGTGAAACATCCTTTAACCTGAGCCAAAACAAAATTGAGTTTGATATCCAATTTTACTAATCTTCTTTGAAATTCATTTCTTGTATTGTTCTGTATTGGAAAATACCTCGGTGATGCCATTTTTGTAGTTAAAGGAAAAGTAATTGCCTCAAGATACTTGAAAATTTTGTCGTAATCGTTAAATATGTTTTGTCTACGAGTGTAATAGAGTTTTTTGTACTATATTTTATGATTGGAAATTTATCAGTTTGAATAGGAAACATTCATGACGGAAAGTAAGTCTGAAACCGTTAAGCTTTCACAAGAGAAGGTTAAGCATAACCCCCCCCCTCTTTATAAAATTTTACTATTAAATGATGACTTCACCCCGATGGAGTTTGTGGTTGAAGTACTAAAATTGTTTTTCTCCATGAATCAAGAACAGGCGACATTAATAATGTTAAAGGTACATACAGAAGGAGTGGGTGTGTGTGGTATATACCCTGGTGATATTGCAAGTACTAAAGTCAAACAGGTTATTGAATTTAGTAGAAGAAATCAGCATCCACTTAAGTGTGTAATGGAGGAAAACTAAAATGATTGCACCAGATTTAGAAGTTAGCTTGCATATGGCATTCGTAGAGTCGAGGCAGAAGCGCTATGAATTCATTACGGTAGAGCATTTGTTGTTGGCGATGCTAGATAATGCAAGTGCTGCTGAAGTATTAAATGCCTGTTTGGTAGATATAGAAGATTTGCGAGCAGCATTATTAGATCACATAACACACCATACCCCGGTAATTAAAGGTGATGAAGAGGTTGATACGCAGCCTACACTGGGTTTTCAGCGCGTTATTCAACGTGCCATATTGCATGTTCAGTCATCAGGGAAAAAGGAGGTAACTGGTGCTAACGTATTGGTATCGATATTTGGAGAAAAAGATTCGCATGCAGTTTATTTCTTGCATCAAAGAGGCGTAACACGTTTGGATGTGGTGAATTATATTTCTCACAGTATTAAGAAAATATCGAATGAAAATGATACTAAAACTGCGAATGAGAGCGATACCGAACATGAGTCAAACTCTGCTGGATTGCTTGAGAATTATACGGTAAATCTAAATCACTTGGCGTTAATAAATAAGATTGATCCTTTGGTGGGGCGTGAAAAAGAAATCGAACGTGTGATACAAATCCTCTGTAGGCGCCGTAAAAATAACCCATTATTAGTTGGAGAGGCCGGTGTTGGGAAAACTGCGATCGCAGAAGGCTTGGCAAAACGAATTGTCGAGGAAAATGTACCTGAATTACTTTTAAAGCATCAGATTTACTCACTTGATATGGGGGCTTTATTAGCGGGTACAAAATACCGGGGAGATTTTGAGCAACGCTTAAAAACTTTACTGAAGCAATTGACTGATAATCCTGCTGCGATTCTATTTATTGATGAAATTCATACACTTATTGGTGCTGGCGCTGCCTCTGGTGGAGTTATGGATGCTTCAAATTTACTGAAACCGATTCTAAATACGGGACAATTGCGGTGTATTGGTGCAACGACTTTTAGTGAGTATCGTGGAATTTTTGAGAAGGACCATGCGCTATCAAGGCGCTTTCAGCAAATAGAAGTCAACGAGCCGAGCGTGGATGAGACAGTCGCTATTCTGCGAGGTCTGAAGTCACGCTATGAGCAGCACCATAAGGTTAAATATACCAGTAGTGCATTGGTTTCTGCTGCGGAATTATCGGAACGATATATTAATGATAGACATTTACCAGATAAAGCCATAGATGTGCTTGATGAAGCTGGTGCTGCGCAGCGACTATTGCCGAAATCGAAGAAACGCAAGGTTATTGGTAAAGGAGAAATTGAAAGTGTGGTCGCTAAGATCGCAAGAATACCGTCGCAGAATATCTCTACAAATGATCGTAGTAAGTTGAAAACTTTGGGGCGTGATATGAAAGCGGTTGTTTTTGGCCAAGATAATGCGATTAATACATTGACAGCGGCTATTAAGATGGCAAGAAGCGGATTGGGTAATTCAAGAAAACCAGTTGGCTCTTTTCTTTTTACAGGCCCAACAGGTGTTGGGAAAACTGAAGTAGCGAGGCAGTTGGCTTATGCTTTGGGTGTTCATTTGCATCGTTTCGATATGTCCGAGTATATGGAACGTCACGCAGTATCACGGCTGATTGGTGCGCCACCTGGTTATGTAGGGTATGACCAGGGAGGATTGTTAACTGAGGCTGTGATTAAACATCCCTATTCGGTTTTATTATTGGATGAGATCGAGAAAGCGCATTCAGATATTTTTAATATCCTTCTGCAAGTTATGGATTATGGAACATTGACTGATAATAATGGGCGTAAAGCGGATTTGCGTAATGTCATCATTATCATGACTACAAATGCAGGTGCTGAAGCACTTACAAAATCTTCAATTGGATTCACAAAATCAAATTCTGCGGGCGATGAATTAATTGATATTAAAAAATTATTTACTCCTGAATTTCGTAATAGACTTGATGCGATTGTTTCTTTTGCTCCCTTGGATCAGGAAATCATTTTGCGAGTCTCTGATAAATTTCTGATTCAGCTTGAGAATCAGTTGCAAGAGAAAAAGGTCGAGGCAACGTTCACGGAGAGATTGCGTAAATATCTTGCGAAACATGGTTTTGATCCGTTAATGGGCGCGCGACCTATGGAACGCTTAATTCAAGATACAATTCGTAGTGTGCTTGCCGACGAATTATTGTTCGGGCGCTTGGTCAATGGAGGAAAAGTGACGATTGATATTGATGATGATGGTAAAGTAATCCTGTTATTTGAAGAAGAAACTGCAGTTATTTGATTGATAGACTGAATCCGATATCATACAAAGAATCTATATTTTCTAGAGAATGGTAGAATATTAAAGCGAGTTTTAAAATTTCTTCGTCGATTACACAGAGGGTGTTTTAACAAGTTTGAAAGATGTAAACATACAAGTGGTTGGTAGATTGTACCGTTGATTTTTCAGTATTCTTTGCTAGAGTCTGTTGACATTTCACATAGGTAGCCACAGATATCCACATGCCATGGCTACCATACTCTCAAAATTTCTCTTCAGTTTGTCGTATCGTGTCGCTACTGCCCGATACTGCTTTAGCCGGGCAAAAGCATTTTCCACCAAATGTCGGTATCCATACAAACCCCAATCCATATCTGCGTTGCCCTTCAACGAGTTGCGCTTTCTCGGTATCACAGCTCGAGCCCCTTTCTTCGTTATCTGTTCTCGTATACATTCGCTGTCATAGCCTTTGTCCGCAACAATCGCTTTCGCGTCAGGCAGTTTGGCAATCAAATCAGGTGCTATAGAACAGTCATTGACTTCTCCACCGGTGATTTCAAAATCGGCTGGTAAACCATAACTATCAACCGCCAGGTGAATCTTTGTGGTATTGCCTGCGCGGCTTTTCCCGATCGCCTGTGGTTCCTTGTCCGCTGCGCCTGCACTATGCTGGTGCGCTTTAACATAGCTGCCATCAATAAATTCCCATTCACAATCCGGATCAATAGACAACGCCTTGAAAATCCTTAACCATTTGCTGCTTAATGACCACGCATTGAATCTTTTGTAGATGGAATTCCAGCTTCCAAATGCCTCAGGCAAGTCTCGCCACGGGCAGCCAACCCGCATTCGATACAGCATACCTTCTACTGTCATGCGCAGATTGCGCTTGTTATATATCGCTTCTTGAAGCAGAATCTTCTCCAGCTTCGACCAGAACTCATCACTGAGCATCAATCGGGGCATCGCAAACTCGTTTTGTTGGTGCTATGGGAACCCCAATATTACGAGTTTGTTTCTATCTATTAAATACTTATCTCAAAACGTCAACGGACCCTAGGTGTTTAGTCCCACGGTGTGGTGTGGAGTTGTCCAATAATTCTTCCCTCCGTAAGTGGCTGTATATTACTCCACCATACCGTGGGACTAAACACCTAGCCCGTATAAAATATTTTGAAATGACGATGTGGCTCAATGATCGTCTAGATAAAGTCTTCTGTGGAAAGCCTTGCTGCATATATTTCCTGAGGCATATATCAATCTGTTCATCCAGGTCCAGGGGTTGTCTGGATTATTCCTTACTTATATTCTTCCCATGCACGATTCGATACAACACCGGCAATACCAGCAAAGATAACAGAGATTGGGATAATGTACTGCCGATCATCACCGTTGCAAGTGTGCGCTGTACTTCGGCGCCAGTGCTGGTGCTGAGTGCCATGGGCAGGAAACCCAGTGACTCCACCCAAGTTGTGATCAGAACCGGACGTAATCGCATGAGAGAACCCGTTCGAATGGCGTCGTCGAGTGTGAGTCCCTGCTGCCGCAGATCGCGGATAAACGACAACAACACCAAGCCATCCAATACCGCCACGCCGGACATGGCGATGAATCCTACACCGGCGGAAATCGACAAGGGAATGTCGCGTAGCCATAAGGCCACGATTCCACCGGTGATTGCCAACGGAACTGCACTAAAGACCAGTAAGCTATCGCGAAAGCTGCCAAGCATGGTGTATAGCAGAAAAAATACTAGGCAAAGTGCCAATGGAATGACAATCTGTAAGCGTTTCACCGCTTGGATCAACTGCTCGAATTGCCCGCCCCAGGCAAGCCAATAGCCCGATGGAATTTTAATTTGCTTCTCAATGAGTTTTTCTGCTTCATTGACGAAAGAGCCGATATCGCGTCCACGCACATTCGTAGTGATTACCACCCGGCGCTTGCCATTCTCGCGGCTGATTTGATTAGGGCCTGTGGCAATCTGTAGATCGGCTACTTCGCCTAACGCGACGTAGATGGGCAAAGCAGTAGCTGGTGCATTCTGGCCGCCTGATATATTCAGTATCGGAAGCTTGATTGGCAAGCGCTTAAGTGTTTCGATATCACTGCGAATCTGTTCCGGTAAGCGCACTTGCAGCTCGAAACGGCGATCGCCCTCGAAAATCAAACCGGTGGTTCTGCCACCAATTGCAATATTGATGGCATCCTGTACGTCGCTGCCATTGAGACCATAACGCGCCATTTTTGTCCGGTCCATCTGAATTGACAATACCGGTAGGCCCGTGATTTGTTCAATCCGTACATCTGCCGCGCCGGGAACGGCTTTGACGATTTTTTCGATCTGCTCGGCGACATTGAGCATGACGTCGAGATCATCGCCAAATACTTTTACCGCGACATCCGCGCGCACTCCGGACAATAGTTCGTTAAATCGCATCTGTATTGGTTGCGTGAATTCATAGTTGTTACCTGGCACTTTTAATACTGCTTGTTCCATCGCAGTGATTAATTCTTCTTTGTTGCGATACTTTCCGGACCATTCGGATTGTGGTTTTAGAATGATAAAAATATCCGCGACGCTGGGTGGCATCGGGTCGGTGGCAATCTCGGCAGTACCGATTTTGGAAAATACCCGGCTGACCTCGGAAAATTTTTTGATCGTTTCTTCCAACTCATTCTGCATCTCAATGGCTGTACTCAAACTTGTGCCGGGTATCCGAATTGCATGCAGGGCGATATCCTCTTCATCGAGACTGGGAATGAATTCACTCCCCATGCGTGTAGTCAGCAACAGCGACAACACCACAATGACAGCGGCGATGGTAATCGTCAATCCCTTGTTATCCATGGCGGCATCCAGTGTAGGGGCATAGATTTTCTTAGCCCATAGCACGGCGGCTCCTTCTTTTTCCATCATTTTTCCGGAGAGGAACATAGCCACTGCCGCCGGTACAAATGTCACCGATAGAAATACCGCTCCTAACAATGCCAGTAAAACCGTGAATGCCATTGGATGGAACATTTTTCCTTCCACGCCGGACAGTGCGAATACCGGTAAATAAACCACCATGATAATAATTTGCCCGAACAGCAGCGCCCGCCTCACTTCCTTGGAGGCATCAAAAACAATTTCGAAGCGCTCGGCAGGCGTCAATTCTCGCCCCAGACGCCCTTGTTCAAGGGAAAGGCGGCGAATACAGTTTTCGACAATAATGACAGCACCGTCGACGATGATGCCAAAATCAAGCGCGCCTAAGCTCAGCAAATTGGCGCTGACATTGTTGGCCACCATGCCGCTGATAGTGAACAGCATTGATAGAGGAATAATGAGGGCGGTAATCAGTGCGGCACGCAGGTTACCAAGCGCTATGAACAATACTACAATGACCAGTGCGGCGCCTTCCAACAGGTTATTTGAAACTGTACCGATGGTTTTGTCGACCAATGTGGTGCGGTTATAAACCGGTGTCGCAACCACACCGGAAGGCAGACTGCGGTTGATTTCGGCCAGTTTTTCCGCTGCTGCCAGTGAAACGATGCGGCTATTTTCCCCGATCAGCATATGCGCTGTGCCCAGCACTACTTCCTTGCCGTTCTGGGTTGCGGCGCCAGTGCGTAACTCCTTGCCGATCAGTACATCAGCCACGTTTTTGATTCGTATCGGCACGCCTTGATTACTGCTCAGAATGATCTCGCCGATTTCGGTCAGATTCACCACCTGCCCAGGCACTCTGACCAAATACTGTTCGCCGCTTTTTTCGATATAGCCTGCACCTACATTAAGATTATTACGCTCCAGCGCAAGTACCAAGTCTTGCAATGTGAGCCCGAATGAAATCAGTTTCTCAGGATAAGGTGTAACATGAAATTGCTTGACATAGCCACCGATGGAATTGACTTCAGTGATCCCTTCTACCATACGTATTCGTGGCTTGATAATCCAGTCTTCAATCTCGCGCAAATCAGTCGCTGTATATGGGGTACCATCCGGCTTGCGCGCATTTTTTTCCGCATCGACAGTCCACATGAAGATTTCACCCAGACCTGTGGAAATAGGTCCCATCGTAGGTACGATTCCGGTTGGTAATCGGCTTCTGGCTTCCTGAATCCGTTGACTGACCAATTGCCGTACCAGATAAATGTCAGTGCCGTCCTTAAAAATTACCGTAACTTGCGATAACCCGTAACGCGAGAGAGAGCGGGTGTATTCAAGATTGGGTAAACCGGCCATCGCCATCTCAATCGGAAAGGTGATACGTTGCTCAGCTTCCAGAGGTGAATAGCCGGGTGCTGTAGTATTGATTTGTACCTGCACATTGGTGATGTCCGGCACAGCGTCAATGGGTAGTTTTAGGTAGTTGTATACGCCAAATGCAGCCATTATCAGTACCGCCATCAGCACGATACCGCGTTGATAGATGGATATATGTAAAATGCGTTCAAACATGATGGTGAATCTCGCTTTGATCGGATTATCGATTTAATGGTCGTGCGTTGCGCTTGCTTTACCCAATTCTGCCTTAAGCGCAAAGCTGTTGCCCCCGGCGTACTGTTCTCCGTGGACAAATCCTTCGAGGACTTCAACCATTTCACCATCACTGCGTCCCAGCTTCAAAGGACGAACCTCGAAATACTGGTCATAGCGGCCGAATACCACCGACCAGTCGTGGAACGTTTGGATGGCATGAACAGAAACGGCGACAGGCACAGCAATTTCTTCCGCTACCAGCTCAGCGTTCACAAACATGCCGGGACGCCATTTACCCTCAGCATTATCCAACTCAACCCGGGCTGTTGCCGTGCGTGTTTGTCCGCCGATCAGGGTGGAGATGTAAGTCACCATTCCTTCGCTTTCTACATCATAAGCCGTTGCCTTCACAGCAACTTTCTGGCCCACCCGAATCACGTTAAGATCTTTAGGATAAACCGTAACAGCCGTCCATACCGTCGATACATCCGCGACAGTATAAATTTCACTGTCTTCCTTGAGCACTTCGCCACGTGCGACAGCTTTAGCAATGATGATTCCGGAAATTGGAGCGCGTATTTCGTACTGAGTAATGTTTGCTCTCATGAAGCCGGACTCAGGTTGCACGCCTAAAGCACGTAATTTGGTTGCAGCTAATTCCAAGGCGATCTGAGCTTCGTTCCATAATTCTTCTGCCAAAAGAAATTCCTGTTGAGCGCTGATTTTTTCTTCCCACAACTGTTTCTCCCGCTCGTAAGTTTTTTTTGTCAGCGTCAGCCGTTTCTTGGCTACAGAATATTGACTGCGCAGGTCTGCCAGCATCGGGCTTTCAATAATGGCCAGCACATCACCTTTTTTAACTTGTTGCCCATGATGACCATGCACCGTCGTCACCACGCCGGGAACCCGTGGCACCACACGCACGATGTTATGTTCATTGAAGATTACCTCTCCCGGAAGTCTGAGTTTTGGTTTGATAATCGCCGGTTCCGCAGTGAGCAGCTCGATACCCATGCTTTTTAGCATTTCATCCGGTATTTCCACTCGCCCTTCAATCTGGCTATGGCTCCAACGCATTAACTTACCGTCATGTTCCGCGGCAATGGCGAGATCAAAAGAATGCGGTTCCTCGACGATTTGATCCCCCAGCAAATAATCCGCTTCCGGGGTAAATCGGAACAATTGCGCCGGCGCGCCCAAACGGGTTAATGTGATGGCAACTGCAGCAGAGGTTGGTGGTAGTAATTTACCCTTCTCATATAAATAAACCCGGAATTGTGGTGGTACGCCTTTTTCAAAAATCGTTAGTTCTATGCTGAAGTCATGATCAATAAACAGCTTGCCTCCTCTTGGTCCAGTAGAAATCTGATCTTCGGCCGATTTTTCATGTGCGTGGGTATCCGTCATCTTTACTCCGACCCCAGCAGGTTTATCCAAAATCAGTATCAATCCGCCCAATATAACCCCTACGGCAATAACTATAAGAATTGGCATCAATCGCGCTTTATCCATAATTTATTCTTTAACCTTTTTCTCTACACCACGATGATTTAGCATGCTATCGATAGGCGCTGCGATCAGGCGCTCTATATCATTCATCAAGCGTTGATAGTTTGCCAGTGCGCGGACGTAGAGCAATTGATTCTGAAATAGCACGCGTTGCGCGTCCAATAACTCCAACAAGCCAAATTTGCCCAATTCATAACCTCTGCGCATCACATGAAAAGCGCCCTTGGCACCAGGCAGAATCTCGTCGCGTAGTAGATTAATCTCATTCCAAGCCGCTAGCATTGCTTCATAAGTCTGGGCCAGTTCGGTTTTCAACCTGAGTGCCATCATCGTCTGTTCATCTTCGGCTTTGTCCACGCGTTGATAAGCTTCTTTGAGATTGCCTTGATTGCGATCGAATAGCGGTAATGGCATCATTACGCTTGCTACGGCTGTGTTACCCCCCACGACAGCATAGTTCACGATTCCCGCAGTTAGAGTCAAATTGGGAATGCGGCGGGTTTGTTCAATTTCCAATAACGCCTTACGATGTTCAATATTTTTTATGGCACGAAGCGCCAGTGGATTATCTAGTATCTTTTTTTCAAGTACTTGAAGATCTGGCGGCGCAATTATTATTTTCAGATCTCCAATCGCGATATTGAATTGGGGCGAGGAACTGTTCCATAACAGCGCTAACCGCCTGCGTGCGGATATCAGATCTCGTTGTGCCTGCTCCTGCTCTATACGCGTCGTCGACAGACCTATTTTCACCCGGGTTTCTTCTATAGGCGGCACTTTTCCTGCTTGTACTCGCCCAGTGACGGTGCTAACCACGTTTTGCGCCACTTGGTTGGTTTCTGCGGCCAGCTTAAGCCGTTCCTGCGCGGCCAGAACTTCTGTGAATACACTGGCAACTTGAGCAATAATCTCGATGCGTTTGGCTTCATAATCTTTGGTTGCCAGTTCTTCTCCAAGCAAAGCTGCATTCACTCTGGCGGCACGTTTTCCACCTAGTTCGATTAACTGGCCAATGCGTATTGTCGTGACCTGCTGTACTACTTCCTGCACTATCGAATCGGGTGCATTAAGGTCGCCACTCAGTTTCTGAATATTCCCGGCATTTTCAACATTTACCGACAGTTCCGGATTTCTGAGTAATCCGGCTTGTAGCGTTACTCCTTCCAGTGCACGTATTTCTTTGGAAAAAGCCGCCAACTCTGGATTATGGAGTAGTGCCAGATTGACCGCATCGTGCAACGTAAGATCATTCATCTCATTGATCGATGGTTTGGCGAAATGATCATTCATCCGATTTGATGCGTTACTGAAGGCGTCAGCACTGACTTCTATTGGAGATGAAAAACCCAGCCATAGAATACAACTCAGTATCATGATCGGTAATTCTGTTGCCACACCGGGGTATGGCGTTCTAGACAGACTGATTAGTTTCATGGAATTCCCTCCGTCGTCTGTTTATGCATCAGTAGATCTGTAGAGCAGATCATCAAATTTAAATTGATCTGTACTTACATGGTTGTGAATCAATAAATTTAATCCACAACGATCAAAGTTTTTTAAACTAGCTTAGAGAGATGCTTCGGGGAGGGCGCAGGGGCAAATCCGGGATTGTTTCCGGAATAAACGAGGAAATGAATGCAGTGATAGCTTCTGTAAGGATCAGATCGGGAATATGCGGAAAAGAATTAAAGAAAAACGGCTGGTATTGCCCTACAGAGTGCAGGCATAGATGAGTGACTGCATCCAGATCTACACCATCCCAGGCTACATTATTCTGATGCAATTCCAAATGTGTCGTAGGATCCGCGGACAATGATTGACGGATATGATCCAGTTCGTGGGCGAAAACTTCCCCTCTAAAAGACAAGCTTAATCCATTCGTCAGTATACTGATAATCAGCATAAGAATGAGCGGATGAACGGGATATTTTCGCATGGATATGTCAATCTACAAATAATGTAAATCTTGAATAGTCGCAATCATTTCACATTATGATGCCGTTTGCAATTAGGAAATTTTATTAAAAAATTTAGATTCTGAGTTTTTTTAAATTATTTTGACCCCTTCAATAGTTAGCATATCGATTAAAGTGATGAGAGGTAATCCGATCAATCCGCTAGGATCGTCTCCCGTCATTCGTTCGATAAGTGCGATACCGAGTCCTTCAGATTTTGCGCTGCCGGCACATTGATAAGGTTGTTCTTTTAGCAAGTAATTCTCGATTTGCTGATCACTCAACCGCCGGAATTGCACATGGTATGGAATAACACGTATGTGTAGCTTATCAGTAAAACTATTCAGAACACATACAGCGGTATAAAAAACAACTTCCTTTCCTTGGGTTTGTCGCAATTGCTCCACGGCATTCGCGTGATTCAATGGTTTGCCAAGACGAATGTCCCCTAATGCTGCTACTTGATCGGAACCAATAATAAGCGCCTGTGGATAAATTGTGGCCACCGCTCGGGCTTTTGCCTCGGCTAAACGTGCGGCTGTTTGGCGGGGAGATTCATTGATTAGGGGCGTTTCGTCAATTTGTGGATTGCTGGTTTCAAAACAAATTTGTAATCGCTGAAGTAATTCTTTGCGATAAATAGAACTGGATCCCAGTATAATCTGCGGTGTAGAGTCGTTTTTTGTTTTCAAAGTTTTCTTCTGTATTTTTTGACACTTACGAGTAAAAAATATAACATGCGCGCCTTATGTCTGTTAGGTTAATAATAGATCCTATAGATTTTGTTCAAAATGCGGGTATACGTCATGGTAGAATCCCGGTGATTGATCTTGTACGTTTGCATGACTTATTGTTCGACAAAGAGGGAGAGCTAATCTATCAAATTAGTGGTCGACTCGACAAGAATGCAAAACCTGGTTTGCAGTTGGAAGTTAAAGGCAAAATTCATCTTAATTGTCAGCGCTGCCTTGAAAAACTTGTTTACGAGATTGACCTGAAGACGTTTTTGTTGCTGGCAAAAAATGAGGTGGAGCTGCAACAGGTTGATGAAGACGATACTATCGATGCTATTTTAGCAACACCTGAGTTAGATGTGATCAATTTAATTGAAGATGAGGTAATTCTCGGCTTGTCGATTTCATCACGTCATGCAGATGGTGAGTGTAATTCACTAAAACTAAAATCAGCTACAGATAATCCGGCTGGTAAAAAGCAATCAGCAAATCCCTTTGCAGTATTGGCAACATTAAAAAAGACACACTAAGCTTAAGGAGTTATCGCAATGGCAGTTCAACAAAATAAAAAATCCCCATCAAAACGCGGTATGCATCGCTCGCATGATTTTCTAACTAACCCGCCCTTAGCCGTGGAACCCAGTACTGGAGAAATTCACTTACGTCACCATATTAGTCCAAATGGATATTATCGTGGCAAGAAAGTCGTTAAAACGAAAAACGATTAAAAATTTTTTATTGCTACAACATCCTGAATATAGATTTCTCTAAGTTACAAGAGCACTAAAATTGGATATTACTGTAGCAATAGATTGTATGGGCGGCGATCATGGTCCGCATGTCACTGTTCCCTCGGCGCTTGATTATTTACACAGCGATCCTGAAGCTAATATTATTCTTGTCGGTATTCCTGATGCTATTGAAGCTGAACTTCGTGCCGCAAATTCGGAGCTGGGGCCGAGAATACGCCTGCATCCAGCAAGCGAAGTGGTTGGTATGGATGAATCGCCGGCAGTAGCTCTGCGTGGTAAAAAGGATTCTTCCATGCGAGTTTCTATCAATCTGGTTAAAACAGGTGAAGCGCAGGCCTGTATCAGTGCCGGAAATACAGGCGCGTTATTGGCAACTTCCCGGTTTGTATTGAAAACGATTTCCGGCGTTGACCGCCCGGCACTTGCTGTAATCTTGCCCACCAGTATCGGTCATACTTACGTTTTGGATCTGGGTGCAAATGTCGATTGTACAGCCGAACAATTGTTTCAATTTGGAATCATGGGTGCATCCTTGGTATCTTCAGTAGAAAGCAAGGCGTATCCAAGCGTTGGGCTGCTCAATATTGGAGAAGAAGAAATCAAAGGAAACGAGATAGTCAAGCAAGCAGCCGAGCTATTGCGGGATAGCGGACTTAATTTTTATGGTAATGTCGAGGGTACCGATATCTATAAAGGAACAACTGATGTTGTAGTTTGTGATGGATTCGTTGGTAATATTACCTTAAAAACATCGGAGGGCTTGGCGCAAATGCTGGCGACTTATTTACGCGAAGAATTCAATCGTAATTTGTTGACAAAGATAGCCGGTGTGATTGCAATGCCTGTAATTAATTCGTTCAAACGCCGTGTTGATCACCGACGTTATAACGGCGCAAGTTTTCTGGGTTTGCGCGGTATAGTCATTAAGAGTCATGGTTCGGCAGATAAGTATGCTTTTGGTTTTGCCATAAAACGAGCTGCAGATGAAGTTCGTGGCGGAATGTTGCGACGGATTAGTGAACGGGTCGCTGAGTTCTCCCGCCATCCACAGCTTCCCTCTAAAGAAGTTACAAGATAATGTATTCAAGAATCACTGGAACAGGTAGTTATCTGCCGGAGAAAGTACTTACCAATCTCGATCTTGAGCGTATGGTTGATACTAGTGATGAATGGATACGAACACGGACAGGTATTACGCAACGGCATATTGCAGCAGAGGATCAGGTTGCCAGCGATCTGGCATTGTATGCGTGCCAGAATGCCATGCAGGCTGCTGGCATAACGGGAAAAGACATTGATCTTATCATTGTCGCCACTACTACACCTGACATGATTTTTCCAAGTACGGCTTGTATTCTGCAAAATAAATTGGGTATCGAAAATTGTCCGGCATTTGATGTGCAGGCTGTTTGCAGCGGCTTTGTTTATGCATTGGCGACAGCCGACATGTTTGTCAGTTCGGGAAAATGCCGCAATGCCTTAGTGGTTGGGAGTGAAATCTACTCAAAGATACTCGATTGGAATGATCGTAGCACCTGTGTTTTATTTGGTGACGGTGCGGGCGCCGTCGTACTATCGCGCAGTGATCAACCCGGGATTTTGTCAACCCATCTCCATGCAAGTGGCAGTCATAGTAATATTCTATCCGCTCCTGGGTGCATCAGTGGCGGTAAAGTGCATGGCACGCCCTACATCAACATGGAAGGCAATGCCGTTTTTAAATTCGCAGTCAAAGTCCTGGAAGAAGTCGTGCATGAGGCAGTTGCAGAAAACAATTTGCAACCCACCGATATTGATTGGTTGATTCCTCATCAGGCCAATATCCGGATTATTCAATCGACTGCAAAGAAATTGGGATTGCCCATGGAAAAAGTGGTAGTAGCAGTGGATAAGCATGGCAATACTTCAGCAGCTTCCATTCCACTTGCACTGGATATTGCTGTAAGAGACGGACGCATTCAGTCTGATCAATTGATATTGATGGAAGGAGTGGGTGGTGGTTTTACATGGGGAGCAGTTTTACTGCGGTGGTAATCATGAAATTTGCATTCGTATTTCCAGGTCAGGGATCACAATCGGTTGGAATGATGAATGGGTATAAGGACTTGCCCATCATTCAAGAAACCTTTCAAGAAGCTTCCGATATCCTCAAACAGGATTTCTGGGTGATGGCAAATTCCGGATCTGAAGAGGAACTTAATCTTACTTTGAATACGCAACCCCTCATGTTAACCGCGGGAATAGCGGTGTATCGTGCCTGGATTAGCCTGGGCGGCAAAAAAACCAGTGCTGTTGGCTGGACATAGCCTGGGAGAATACACCGCGCTGGTCGCATCGGAAGCGCTGGGTTTTGCCGATGCGCTGTCATTGGTGCGCTTCCGCGCACAAGTTATGCAGAAAGCCGTGCCGGAAGGGGTTGGCGGAATGGCCGCGATTCTCGGATTGGATGATGAAACCATCAAAACAATTTGTCGTGATATTACAAATCAGGGTAATGGGGAATCTCTCGAGCCAGCCAATTTTAACTCACCGGGTCAGATCGTTATCGCGGGACACAGAAATGCAATTCTGCGAGGAATTGAATTGGCGAAAGCGAAGGGAGCAAGGCGTGCGATCATGCTACCCATGAGTATCCCTTCACATTGTTCTCTAATGAAACCGGCAGCTGAAAGTATGCGATTGCAATTGCAGTATGTCACACTGCAATCGCCTAAAATCCCAATTTTGCATAATACTGATGTAAAACCGCATTCAGATCCATCGGTAATTAAAGAAATTCTGGTTCAGCAGCTCATAAATCCGATACATTGGGTGGATACTATTCGGGCTTTTGTGACCGCTGAAATTACACACGTCGTTGAGTGTGGACCAGGCAAAATATTGAGCGGATTGAACAAACGCATTGATCAGCATTTGCAACAGTTATCATTGACTGATAGCGAAGCGATCAAACTAGCTATCAACGATGTCAGGGTTATATGAACAATGTTTATTTGCAGTCAACTGTCATGGCTCTATGCAAGGGGATATGATCTTGGAAAATAAAATTGCTTTAGTAACTGGCGCTAGCCGAGGAATCGGGCAGGCCATTGCATTAAAATTAGGACAGCTTGGCGCGCGAGTCATCGGTACAGCAACCACCGAAAGTGGTGTTGCAGGGATTAATCAGTATTTGGAGAAGGCTGGTATTCAAGGTAGCGGTGTTATTTTAAACGTAAATGATGGTGAACAAATCAACCAGGCTATTCAAACCGTTCGTGAAAAATTTGGCGAGGTGGGGATACTGGTAAATAACGCCGGTATTACGCGTGATAATCTTCTGGTTCGCATGAAAGATGAAGAATGGGATGAAATTATGGAAACCGACTTAAAATCAGTATTCCGGTTGAGTCGTGCGGTTCTCCGAGCAATGATGAAAGCCCGGTATGGCCGCATCATTAACATTTCTTCTGTTGTCGGCGCAATGGGAAATACGGGGCAAACAAACTATGCAGCCGCTAAGGCAGGTATCTTTGGTTTTAGTAAATCATTGGCACGAGAAGTTGGCAGTCGCAATATTACTGTAAATTGCGTTGCTCCCGGTTTCATTGACACTGACATGACCCGTTCCCTGGCGGATGAATTTCAACAAAATTTGATTCAACATGTTCCCTTAGGACGACTGGGTCGTCCTGAAGAAGTCGCGTCAGCGGTTGCATTTCTTGCTTCTTCTGCGGCCGCTTATGTTACGGGTACAATACTCCACGTTAACGGTGGGATGTATATGGATTAACCCATAGTTAAGTAGATAACTATTTGTGAAAGCAAATTAATCACAAAACAATCATGCAACATTTTTATAATGCATTACCAAATAGAAACTAAGCCGTACGTTATATCCTGTAGCCATGTTTCGGTTCTGCCGGCATGTAAAATTTGTTAGAATAAACATGTTTCTTACTTGAAAAGGAAATATCTAGATGGAAAATATTGAGCAGCGTATTAAGAAAATTGTAGCTGAACAACTTGGTGTTAATGAAACAGAAGTCAAGAATGAATCATCTTTTGTTAATGATCTAGGTGCTGATTCGCTCGACACGGTGGAGCTGGTCATGGCATTGGAGGAAGAATTCGAATGCGAAATCCCGGATGAGCAAGCTGAAAAAATAAATACTGTCCAAGAAGCGATTGATTACGTCACCGCGAACACGAGTGTTGGTTAGTTTCTGGTTTTTATGTACATGCAAGTGGAGTGATTTTGTTCAAACGTAAGGTAGTAGTGACCGGTTTGGGTATTGTGTCGCCTGTTGGAAACACGGTTCCAAGCGCATGGGAGAGCATTATTGCAGGAAAATCTGGCATTACAAGAATTTCCCGTTTTGATGCATCTGCTTTTGCTTCGCAGATCGCTGGTGAAGTAAAGGATTTTGATATCCATCAATATGTTTCAGCAAAAGAAGCGCGCCGCATGGATATTTTTATTCACTATGGCATGGCCGCAGCTATACAAGCGGTTAAGGATGCGGGCATCGATGAAATTTCGCAGTTAGAGGCGGAGAGAATCGGTGTAAATATCGGTTCGGGCATTGGTGGATTGTCGATGATTGAGAGTACCGATATAGCATATCATGCGGGTGGACCACGTAAAATCTCTCCTTTTTTTATACCGAGCACTATCATCAATATGATTGCGGGTAATTTATCTATCATGTATGGCTATAAAGGTCCCAATCTAGCTATCGTAACCGCATGTACTACAGCTACACATAGTATTGGCCACTCTGCACGCATGATTGAATATGGTGACGCCGATGTCATGGTGTGTGGTGGAGCTGAGTCCTGTGTAACACCGCTTGCCATTGGTGGATTTGGCGCCGCCAAAGCTTTGTCAGTCCACAATGATGAACCGGAAATTGCAAGCCGTCCTTGGGATATAGATCGGGACGGTTTTGTCCTGGGTGAAGGTGCCGGAGTTCTGGTATTGGAAGAAATGGAGCACGCTAAACGTCGTGGTGCCAGAATTTATGCTGAATTAGCCGGTTTTGGGATGAGCGCGGATGCATTCCATATGACAGCACCTTGCGACGATGGTGAGGGTGCAGCGCGTTGTATGTCCAACGCACTTAAAAATGCCGAAATCGATACCACGGAAGTGGATTATGTCAATGCACATGGCACATCTACGCCATTAGGGGATATTGCTGAGACCATTGCGGTTAAACGTTGCTTTGGGGATCACGCCAGAAAACTTGCCGTTAATTCAACAAAATCAATGACAGGACATTTGTTGGGTGCCGCTGGTGGTGTAGAGGCTATTTTCTCGGTACTGGCGACATATCATCAAATTGCGCCGCCGACGATTAATCTTGTCAATCAAGATCCACAATGTGATCTTGACTATATTCCCAATACAGCTAGAAATATGAATATTAAAGTTGCATTATCAAACTCCTTTGGGTTTGGAGGAACCAACGGAACGCTCGTTTTCCGCCGTATATAGGTTTTATCCATTGGCGATGCAAAAGCTGAAACGCCTACTTTTTTCTAGCACATTGATAGCCATTTTGCTTGTTTCATGGTTCTATCTTCACGTTCATTCAAGTGTTAGGTTTCCTGCAATTCCATATGAAATATCCATTCCGGCTGGCGCCAATCTGAAGCAAGTCTCTCAGCAACTGGAAGATGCCGGCATTATTCTTAACAAATGGACATTTATATTATTAGCGCGCTATCACAATCAGGAATCCTCAATCAAAGCAGGCGATTATCGATTCAAGGAAGATATTACTCAGACTGCATTATTAGAAACTTTAACCAAAGGCGATGTCATACAAAATGAAATAAGATTCATTGAAGGGTGGACGTTCGCTCAAATCAGGCAAGTATTGAATGAGCATCCAGCAATTAAAAATCTTACGACTGGATTAAGTGAACAGGAGATTCTACGTTTAATCGGTGCATCCGAGACTGCAGCAGAAGGATTGTTTTTCCCGGATACCTATTATTTTGTTAGAAATAGCAATGATATAGAAATTTTGCAGCGTGCCTATCAAAACATGCAAAATCACTTGCAAAGCAGTTGGTCGGATCGTGCGGAATCATTGCCATTAACCACGCCTTATGAGGCGCTTGTATTGGCTTCCATTATAGAGAAAGAAACCGGCCTGGAAAGTGATCGCGCTGAAATAGCAGGTGTATTTATTAATCGGTTGCGCAAAGGTATGCGTTTACAAACTGATCCAACCATCATTTATGGTCTGGGTGAACAATTTGATGGTAATTTGCGCAAAAAAGACTTGATAACCGATCAAGAATATAATACTTATACGCGCTCCGGTTTGCCGCCCACTCCTATCGCTATGCCTGGCCTTGCTTCGATCCGCGCTGCTCTTAATCCGAGTGAAACGGATGCGCTTTATTTTGTTGCAAAAGGTAATGGAGAATCTCAGTTTTCAACCAATTTGACGGACCATAATAAAGCGGTAACTCAATACCAGAAACAACAAAAATAACAGTATGCCGCCATCAATCCAGTATCACTCTTACCCGTAGCTACATGACACAATTTTCCATCGTAGTGCCCACATTAAATGAATCCGAGAATATTGACTTACTTCTAACTCGCATCTTTGCATTGGATTTTGCTTCGGATTCTTTTGAAATAATTGTTGTTGACGATGGTTCGGCGGATGGTACCCAGGATAAGGTACGTAACTGGGCAAATCAATCCAGTGTTCGTCTGATTGAACGCCGAGAGGCACCGGATCTGACCGCCTCGATACTCACTGGTGTGGCTGCGGCTAAGAATGACGTCATTGTCGTTATGGATGCCGATCTTAGTCATCCGCCTGAACAATTGCGAGCTCTTGTTGCGCCAATACTAGAAAATTCCCATGATGTAGTTGTCGGGAGTCGCTATATTGCGGGAGGCAGTACCGAGAATTGGCCATTGTATCGACAATTTTTATCCCGTGTAGGCGGTTGGATAGCGCGTCCTATTTGTGATGTGAATGATGTCACATCCGGTTTTTTTGCATTTCGCCGGAGTCTAGCCAAAAACATTTCAAGCCATGCGCATGGTTATAAAATTTTGCTTGAGCTACTTATGGCTAATCAGGGAAGAATTCGTGTAACAGAGATACCGATTTGCTTCCGCGATCGTACACACGGTACTTCGAAATTATCGTTATTTCACCAGCAAGCTTATATCCAGCGTTTGATCACGTTAGCCGGAGGAACGGCCACGCTCAACACAGCAGGGCGTTTTGCAGCTGTTGGACTGTTGGGTGTATTAATAGATGCTTTTGTTTTTCACTGGATGATCAGCCGGGAGGCTGGACTTGCTTTGTCCCACTTCGTCAGTTTTTTTATCGCAGCAACTGTCAATTATACCTTTAACTCGAAATGGGCATTTCGTGAACATCATGAAGGTTATTTACGCTGGCATCAATTTGGTCGATTCTTAACTGTTGGCGCACTTGCGTTATTATTACGTGGAGGGGTGCTGGCTTTTCTGGTTTATGTTTGGCATGTGCCGCCTCTGTTGGCCATTTTTCCCGCTATTGTTACTACGGCAGCCGTAAATTACTTGGGCTCGGCCTTTTATGTGTTCCCCAATAAGAAAACTCCTCCATCGCTGGAAATACGCTGGCGCACGGCGGCAATTGGTATTGTGTTGTTCGCCGTGTTGTTGCGACTGGTTTATTTCGGTTTGGCGCAACTCATTCCAGATGAGGCTTATTATTGGCAATATGCGCAGCACATGGATCTCAGTTTTTATGATCATCCCCCTGCAGTGGCTTGGTTAATCTGGCTCGGCACATCAGTGCTAGGACACAATGAATTTGGTGTCCGCATTGGTGCTCTTCTGTGTGGATTGATAACGATGGGTTATTTGTACGCATTGGCCCAGAACTTATACGATAAATCCACTGCAATGCGTACACTGTTGTTATTGGTTATCCTGCCGCTGGGATTTGCTACCGGTCTGCTGATGATCCCTGATGCACCACTCTTTGCAGCTTGGGCAGCCACACTGTATTACATGGAACGTGCGCTTGTTGCGCACCAAAATACGGCGTGGCTGGGCATGGGAGTTGCGTTCGGTCTCGGACTCTTGTCGAAATATTCATTGGGATTGTTGGGGATTGCCGCCCTGGTATTTGTCATCATCGATCCGGTAGCACGCCGTTGGATGAAACGACCTCACCCTTATCTGGCGGCACTACTGGCATTGCTTCTCTTTTCTCCGGCAATTATCTGGAACTATCAGAATGACTGGATATCCTTTGCATTCCAATCGAATCGGGTGTTGGCAGATGACTATAAATTTGCAGTCCATTTATTCATTCTCCACATTATTGTTTTATTAACCCCTATTGGTTTTCTTGCAGCAATATATGCCTTGTTTTTCATTAAACCATCTGAGTCTCGGTGTTTCGAGCACAGGCGCCATTTGTTTGTGCAAGTTTTTACCGGCGCTCCAGTATTGGTTTGTTTCATACTCAGTACTTTTGATGCGCCTCGATTTCACTGGACCGCGCCAATCTGGCTTGCGCTTTTGCCGACCATCGCCTGGATGATCGTTCATACGGATCAGTTAAGTCCTCTGTTCAAACGTATCCAGTCAGCCTGGCGCTTAACCATTATCGCTTGTATTTTTGGTTATGCTTTTGTGCTGCATTATGTGGTTCTCGGAATACCAGGCATACCCTATCATTTATTAACAGAACACTATTTCTGGCGCGAAACTGCTGCCGAGATAGAACAAATTGCAGCCGAAGTCAGAAATCAAACAGACAAAGAACCGATCATTGTGGGCATGAGCAAATGGTCCGTCGCCAGTGCGCTATATTTTTATACGCACGGCGATACAAAGTTGGATATTCGTTCACGTAACATGTTCGGTGGTAGTGGGGCCATGTATGAGTTCTGGTTTCCTTCTCAGAACCCTACCGATAGGCCGATCATTCAAGTGGGGATGAAACGCCGTCATTTAGAAAGCGTATGGACAGACAATGATGTCGAAGAAATGCTTGATCAACCCGGTGCGATTGAATATCGCGTAATCGAGCGCCACGGCGTGCCTGTGCGTCGGGTATATTACCGAGTTTCCCAAGGATTTAAAGGTATTAATTAGTGAATCCTGAAATGTACGCCAGAGATTGTGATGTAGGCTAGTAAATCATCCTACAATCTTTTTTTTCGACCGGAGTTATCTAGTGGTATTAGAGATCGACGTGAAATAGGTGTAATTTAGGGCTTGCGACCGACTACGATACTGTAGTAACCATAGGCTTTGTGAATTCGAATGTCCTCGAAGCCAATTTCCTTCAGCATCGTTGATAACTCCAGGCCGGAGTACTGCTTGCCTTCAGTCCAGCCCATCATTATCATACTGAAAGCCGCGGATGCAAAAGGACCAGTTTTCTGATCGTTATAGAGCATTTCATGGATCACGATGTGTCCGCCGGATTCAAGGCTGTTGAAGCTTTTTGCTGTTAGAAAATGAGACTTTTCCGGCATCCAGTGGTGATAGACATCTGAGAAGAAATGCAGATCAGCCGTCGGCCAATGGTCACTCCAAATATTGATTGCTTGTGTTTTAATTCGCTCCTGCAAGCCATACTGATTAATATATTCCTGAGCTATCTCGCATACCTGAGGAAAATCCAGAAATATAACTTTCAGATTCGGCAACTTTGATGCCGCGCCAATCGAGTGAGCGGCTGAGCCTCCTGCCACATCGAGCATCACCCGATGCTGGGAAAAATCCATGACCTCAGGCCAAACGAATGCTGACGTTATGCTGATGCTGTGCATCCCACGTGTGAAGCGGTGTAGTAATTCGATCTGTTCTTCATGAGATTTAAAAATATCACCGCCGCCATAAACCTGAGGAGAATCCGTTAGAATTGCTTTTTCCAGTGTAGAGAAAGAACATACTTGATAATTATCGATCATCAGATCCCAAAAAAAGCCGAAGTAATTCGGGCTTTTTTCCAGCAGATATTCTTCGGTTACCGCAGTCAGAAAATAACGCCCTTCCTGTAACGACAAGAAACCCAATGCGGTAGCTACAGTCAGGATTGCTTCTGCTGACCGTTGCTTGATGTTTAGTGCATTGCAAATATCTGCTAATGCTAGCGGACCATCCGCCAGTAGAGGAAATATTTTTAGCCGATGGGCTAGTAATAACGCGGGATAACCATAAACTCCAAAGACCACGTCCCATAACGGACGATCATCTACTTGCGGTACTGGGTTGTTGGAAAAATCGTCTTGTACCATCAATCCTCCTTTTTGTTCATTAGATGCTTAAGCTGCCTACTGCATGATATGGGGTAATGCGAGTCAAGAAATGCGCTTGGATTTATCTGTCTCGAGCAAACGCTTGATGTTTTGCACCGTGCGTTCGGCGCCATCCCTGATGGCAACACGAACCAGTCCTTCAAGGGGGCGCATAATCGGTAAAATTTCAAGTAGTTCAAAAGAAAATGTCAACTTGGTAGAGCACTCAGGATGAATGGCTTGCAATTCATACGTGCAGCGGAATGGATCAGATGTCCCGAGAAGAGTTAGGCGTACACCCGGCTCATAAGCGGATATCTTGAATCTGGATTCTGTGCGGCGCCCCTGATCAATACGTACTTGTCGTCCTTCCGTTCCTAGTTCTACCGGACCAGGGGTGATTTTTTCAAGTTCTTTAACTTCGGGAGACCATAGCGGATAATTCTCAAAAAGGCCATCGGCGATATACTGGAAAAGCGCGGTGGCTGGATACTCTACTATGGTATGGGCTCTACCCACGACCGGATCGGTCGAACCCAAGTTGAGCATGGAACCTAAATTAAACATATCACTGGATCCTTACTGACTAATAAACGTTCAATCATGCTATTGATCATAATTAGCTTAAAACGTTAAACGAATAAGTTTTCAATTTCAAGCACTATATCGGTATAGCGAAAAATAACAAGAAGTCTGTTTTCACGTTAGTGATGTGATGTTTATGGAACCAAGAGGTACAGTATTCTATACAATTTGTTGTTTAGTAAAATCTTTTATACGGAACCCCAGTAACCACAAAGCGGCAAAATAGCTCGAAGCACCCATAATGATTATCCCGCTTAACCGGGCGGTGCGGGTCATTGTGGAATCTGTAAACCAGGAAGCGTCGCTGCCTGCCGTGAACCATAAAACAACCCCCATGCATGCCAAGGCAATCAATATTTTTAGAAAGAAATTAAGCCATCCGGGTTGAGGTTGATAAATTTTGTGGCTACATAATTTATAGTACAGCAATCCTGCGTTAATGCAGGCCCCCAGCCCAATGGCTAATGCAAGCCCGGCATGTTTGAATGGAATGATAAAGGCAAGATTCATCAGTTGTGTGGCAATCAACGTGATAACGGCGATTTTTACAGGTGTTTTGATGTTCTGGCGAGCATAAAATCCCGGTGCGAGGACTTTGACCAGGATTAATCCGAATAATCCAATACTGTAAGCAATTAAAGCTTCACGTGTCATCCATACATCGTGTTCAGTAAAGGCGCCATGATAAAAAAGTGTTGTGATTAAAGGCGTTGCCAGTAATGCCAGCGCTAGTGCTGCGGGCAAGGTCAGTAACATTGTCATCCTTAAGCCCCAATCAAGTAAACGGGAATATTCTTCCGTGCTATTGTTATTGTAATGCCGCGCCAGGGATGGCAGCAGAATGGTACCTAAAGCGACGCCTAACAGGCCAGCGGGAAATTCCATTAAGCGATCGGCATAGTAAAGCCAGGATACGCTGCCCGTAATCAGCAAAGACGCAAATATAGTATTGATCAGGAGGCTGATTTGGCTGACCGATACACCGAAAACTGCAGGTCCCATGAGTTTTATTACACGCCAGGCACCCGTATCCCGGCTCTGGAAACGGATGCGTGGTAGTAATTTGAGGCGCAGCAGGAATGGTACCTGGAATATGAGTTGTAGGGCACCACCAATAAAAACCGCCCAAGCTAGTGCAAGAACCGGTGGATCGATAAGTGGCGTGAGCCACAATGCACATCCGATAAATGACAAATTTAATAATGCGGGTGTGATCGCAGGTACATTAAACCTGCCATAAGTATTGAGTATGCCGCCTGCTAACGCGACCAGGGAGATAAATAAAATATAAGGAAATGTGATCTGCAGTAATTCAACGGTTAGATTGAATTTCTCCGGGTCAGCAGAGAACCCTGGTGCGCTAGCATAGATGATGAATGGCGCTGCCGCGATTCCTATCAGCGTGACAACAAACAGTGTGATGCTCAAAAGCATGGTGATATGATCAATCAACTCGCGAGTTTCTTCGGGTGTACGGGTATTCTTGTATTCCGCAAGAATTGGGACGAATGCCTGAGAAAACGCGCCTTCGGCAAACAATCGCCTTAACAGATTAGGAATCCGGAAAGCGACAAAGAACGCATCTGTTGCCATTCCAGCCCCAAAAATCCGAGCAATCATGATGTCGCGCACAAAACCGAGGATGCGCGATACGAAAGTCATACTACTAAGCGCAGCGAGAGCTTTAAGTAAATTCAACGGGGTATTTAGTTCTTTTTTTTACAGCGGGAAAGAAGGTGCACAGTATCATTAAATTTGTATTATCTAAACTTTATTAATGGTTAAGTTTACTCACAAGAGAATAATTATTTAAAAAAAACTGCCTAATTTCTTTAACCAATCGGGTTCGGACCAATTCCATTGTAAGCAGTATTCCGCGCCCAATTTAGGGTTCTTAACATCGGCTGCAATTTTTGTTTGGCCCGTTATAACCGGAGGCAATAAAGCTTCTTCTTTGCCATCATGTTTGCAAAAGAAACGGGCGGTAGAAACTGCGCGACCCTCGGGCAATTGTACTGCCATGTGCAGATGTTGTGTGTCATCATTAATTACATGTGAAAGCGTACCCTCGCTTTGTGTAAAAGCATCTTGATATTCGCAGGTTAAGGTCAGATCGGAGCCATTGATTAATTTCAATTCGGGTGGAATTCTCATGCAAACC
Source organism: Nitrosomonas ureae (assembly GCF_001455205.1). Lineage (NCBI taxonomy): Bacteria > Pseudomonadati > Pseudomonadota > Betaproteobacteria > Nitrosomonadales > Nitrosomonadaceae > Nitrosomonas > Nitrosomonas ureae. The sequence continues at coordinate 530,139 of NZ_CP013341.1, read as the reverse complement.
CGATAGTTTCCATTTTCTTTTTGTTGGTTATCCGGCTGTCCATTGTTGATTCTGAAATTGCTGATGCTGCCAATGGCGCGGATATTTTGGAACCAGTATTCTGAATTGTCGACATGACATGCGGTTATTTTTTGGGTTTGTGTCAATGTTGCTTTATTGCCGCCATCATCATGCACAGTTAATATTTTTTTTAAATCTGAAATGGTAAAAGCAGACTTGTTCTGTCGGAATTGATCAAAAATTAGCAGCGCTGCACAAAGCGCAAAAATTAATCCGACAACGAAAAACGGGGTAAGCAGTGCAACCAACGCACCAAAGACAATGATCAATACATTGATGTAAAAAATCATCTGGTTGGGTTTGTTAAACATTCAAAGCTCCTTAGATTATCAAGCATATTCTTATAGTATTTATTGAAGCGCTGAGTTTAACAGAGAGCCGCAAGCAAAAAAAGCAACAAAGAAATCAGCAATTGTTTAACAATTTGCGGTTATTATTATGATCCAATCATATTTATCTTTTTTATGAGGAGAAAACAATGTCGAAAAAAATCATTAAGCCTGTTTCAATTGCTTTAGGTACAGCATTAGTCACCAGTCTGGCAGCAACTAACCTGACTGCCGAGACGCATGCCAATCCGTTTGCAATGAGTGAGCTTTCCAGTGGTTATATGCTGGCATATGGAGACAGTGCAAAGAAAGCTGTGCAAGAAGGAAAGTCTGACGGCAAGAGTGAAATGAAAAAGGATATGGAGGGCAAGTGTGGTGAAGGTAAATGTGGCGGCAAGAAAGAAATGAAGCAAGATATGGAAGGTAAAGACGGCGATAAGAAAGCTGAGCAGGAAAGTAAGTGATGTTGAATCCATGAGCGGAAATGTTTATCCTGTTCATGGCGTAGGTCTTGGTCTGCGGCGATCGATGACAGATTCGCTGGCAGATCAAACTCCACACCAGGTGGATTTCTGGGAGGTCGCGCCAGAAAATTGGATAAGTGTTGGCGGGCGCTACGGGAAAAAACTGCGCGAATTGACTGAGAAATTTCCTTTTATCTGCCATGGATTATCACTTTCAATCGGCGGACCGTTATCATTGGATGAAGCTTTTTTGCAGCGTTTGAAAAGATTTTTTAAAGAGCATTGTATCCGTTATTACAGCGAGCATCTTAGTTATTGTAGTGACGACGGACATCTGTATGATTTGATGCCGATACCTTTTACCGAGGAAGCGGTGCATTACGTAGCGGGTCGTATCCGTTATGTACAAAACATTCTTGAGCAGCGTATTGCAGTGGAGAATGTTTCCTACTATGCGGCGCCCGGTAAGCAGATGGAAGAGATTGATTTCTTGAATGCCGTGCTGCAGGAGGCCGATTGCGATCTATTGCTAGATGTGAATAATATTTATGTCAATAGCATCAATCATCGTTACGATGCCGAAGCGTTTTTGCGAAAATTACCACCTGAGCGCGTCCGTTATATTCATGTTGCCGGGCATTATCAGGAAGCGGAAGACCTGATTGTCGATACGCATGGTGCGGATGTGATAGATCCGGTTTGGCGGTTACTCGAGAAAGCCTATCAGCATTTTGGCGTCATTCCTACTTTACTGGAGCGGGATTTTAATCTGCCGCCGCTGGCAGAATTGTTGCAAGAAGTGGATGTTATCCATTCATTACAGTCAAAATGGTCGTTACAATCCAGTGACTATCTACAACACGGTTGATTATCCTGAGTTTATGCGGCAGCAATACGTTTTTGCGGCGTATATCCGTAATCCGGAAACTAATCCGTGCCCTGAAGCAATCGAAGAACGGCGCATGAAAATATACTGCGAACTGTTCTATAACAACGTAGAGGGTTTTATCGCCAACAGCTTTCCGGTATTGCGTCAAATCATACCGGATAAACAATGGTATGCAATGATCCGGGATTATTTTGCCAATCATTTGTCGCATGCACCATTGTTTCCGGAAATGCCGCGAGAATTTGTTAAATATTTGGAACATGAACGAACGATGCAACCCGATGATCCGCCCTTTATTCTGGAATTGGCCCATTATGAGTGGGTTGAGTTAGCACTTTCAATATTGGATGAACACGTAGAAGAAGAAATAATAATCCCAGATAGCGACTTTCTTGATGCTATTCCGGTGATTTCCCCGTTAGCCTGGCCATTGAATTATCACTTTCCCGTACATAAAATCAGTTCGGATTTTCAGCCATGTGTACCCGGAGCGATGCAAACACATTTGATTGTTTATCGAGATGCCGATTTTGAGGTACATTTTATGGAAATTAATTCAGTGACTGCCCGTTTGTTGCAGTTGATCAGCACCAATGATCATAAATCTGCACGGATATTGTTGCAACAAATAGCCGTTGAGCTGAATCATGTGCACCCTGATATTGTTATTCACGGCGGAATGGAGGTGTTGGATGAACTACGGAAGCGTCACGTGATTTTAGGCATCTATTCCTGATACACTCAATCAAATTATTCTACACTTGACGTTTGTAGGCATATACATAAGCAAATCGTAACATCAAGAGCACAATTAATGCAGGTGTTTTATTTAAATAAAAGATTCTATTTTTCTTTATCTGCGGGTGGATCAACTTTCTTGGTAGATGGAGGTGGAGGTGCAGCCAGAAGTTTATCTTTTAGTGCCAGATAGACCCGATTCCTGCCTGCATTTTTGGCTGCATATAGCGCTTTATCGGCCGCAATGACGAGATGATCTTCGTTTTTCATATTGATTTCCTTTAAAGCAACGCCAATACTTATCGTGATTCGAATATGAATCTCGCCGATACTGATTTGCTGCTGGCTTATTTGATGGCGAAGCCTTTCTGCAAAAAGGATGGACGATTTGACATCAGCATTACCTAGCTGACATACAACCAGAAACTCCTCTCCTCCCATGCGGCAAAAAGTATCGCCTTTACGCGCGGTTTTACGAATAATCGAAGAGACTTCTTTAAGCACTTTATCGCCAATTGAATGCCCATAATTGTCATTGATCGATTTAAAATGATCAATGTCGATGAGCATAATTACCATTAGCTGACCGGATCGGTTAGCGATGCTCCATGTCTCGGACAGTGTTTCCATGCCAGAGCGCCGATTGGGTAATTCTGTGAGCATATCGGTCAAGGCATAGTACTCTAGTTTCCGATTGGTGACTGCTAATTCAGCGGCAAAACGCTTGAGCTGCTCGCGATCCCGTTCCCACGATTCCTGTAACTGCCGATAGTGCCAAGCTGCGCGTAATCGGGCTCGAAAGGCGCGAATATTGATGGGCTTGGTTACATAATCATCAACACCCGCATTAAATGCTTTAATAACTTCTTCTTCGTCTTCTATGCTGGTAAGCATAATAACGTATAAGTTCTGGCCCCATTCAGTTGCTCTTAATGACTTGGTTAACTCGAGACCATTCATGATTGGCATCATCCAGTCGGTAATGACTATGTGGGGCGATACTTCCATCGCCAGTGCCAATGCTTGCTGACCATCGTTAGCGGTATACACAGTGTGACCCAGAACATTAGAGAGTAATTCTTTGGAAAGAATGAGATTGGTTGGATCATCTTCAACCAGTAGAACGCGCAGTGAAGAGGCATTGGTTGCGTCTTCCGGACGTGGTGCCGCCGCACTCATCATTTTATGGAAGGAGGGAAGCTGTTCCTTAGCTGTTATCTTGAGTATTTTTCCCCATATATGCCATTCCTGCATGATTTGGTCGATAGAGTCGCCAAAGGTTTCTGTATCCAGACCGATTTTTCCACCCAGTAATAATAATTCAGAAATGCACTGGCTTCGTTCGGATTCTTTGGTTAATGCAAAATCAGCAATCTGTTTTGCCAAATAAAGCTGATGCAGAATTTGGTAAGGGCGGGAACCTTCAGAGAATCCGGAATTTTCCGGTGTTTCATGATAGTAAATCGGTTCCACAAAAATTGTTGGAAAACCAAAATTAATTAACATCGCGGCTGTTAACTCATTATGATCAGTCTGTAAGTACTGTTGCTCCAATTGTTGCAGAGGAATGCCCCGGGATTGTTGCTGTATAAGTTGGGAATATTGATCGGGATAAATTGAAGCGAGTGCCAGGCAACCGATGCGCATCATCAAGCCGCAGGAAAATAAATCTTCGGATGAAGAAGCTTGGGTTGTCTTACTCAATTTCTGCACTGCGATCGCCATCAATAGCGAATGTGACCAGAATTCCTGGTAATCAAATCCATTGCTTGGGTCTTTCGAATATTGGTCAATGAGCGAAAAACCCATGGCGAGTTGTTTGACGGCATTTAGACCAACATGAGAAACGGCTTCTGCTATGGATGAGATAGCGCGTGTAGTTTGTTTAGTGGCATTGGCGCGCTGGATCAATCGGCCTGCGAGTGCAGGATCAGTTTGAATGAGCTTGGTAATTTCATTGATGGATATATCTTCTTGACGACAAGCTTCCAGCAGTGCCAGAGCAACACCTTTAGGGCTAGGCAATAACGTGCTAATTTTTAGTTGGTTAAGATCAGCTATTTTCATGATCGATCGTAAGATTGTCTTTAATGCTTAAAATATCACAAAGAAGTTTTGAATTTATAAATAGGTGTTTTAATAATTGATTAGAGAACAGCCTGTGCCGGTATTTTTCAGCGCTATCTGAACTTGATGATTCCGCAGCTTGTATAAAAGAGTCTGGCTGCTACTGCATCAGTGGCTGATAAGATTTTAAAAAATCTTTCCGTCACGATGCGGTAAGAATTTTTCTTATTTCGGTAACCACACTTTGATATTGTGAACGCATATTTTCTTGTAATGCTTTTGCACGTGTCAATTCGCCCACACGTCCATCAATTTCAAGTTGCTTGAAGATGGCGGATAGACTTTCTGCGCCTATATTTCCGGAGCTGGACTTTAAAGTATGTGCCGATTGTCGCAGACTTTCAGCGTCATTATGAAGAATTGCCAGTTCAAGCTGCAGTAGACTGTTATCAGCAGATTCGAGAAAAGCTTGGAGAATCTTTTGCAATAGATTGCTTTCTCCGGTAGGGTCAAGTTCGCGAATCTGCTCAAGCCTGACCAGATTGAGTGCCGGTGCTGTGCTAGTATCCGATTTTATTGCAACAGATTTTGATTTCTCGGTATTCATAGGATTGTCTTTTTCTTGGGGTAACCATTGAAGGATTTTTTGCTGTAATTGATCAAGCGAGTAAGGTTTGGAAAGAAAATCATCCATTCCCGCGTTTAAACATTGAGTGCGATCGTCTTCGGTGGCATTAGCCGTCAGAGCAATGATTGGAATCATGTTAAGTTGTTGCCGAATTTGTGTCGTGGCTTCAAAACCATCCATTACCGGCATTTGACAATCCATTAAAATAATATCGTAGTGATGCTCTCGGACCAGATCGACAGCTTGCTTGCCGTCATGTGCAATCACAGTATTCAGTCCCAACCGGCTTAACATTGCCTTAGCCACTTCTTGATTGACCGGATTGTCCTCCGCCAATAAAACAGTTCCCTGTAAGTAATGGCTGAGAATGGGGGGGGGATTTTGCATGGTTGCAACTGGCTTATCGAGATTGCGTCCCATGACATCCGTGATAATATCGATTAACTCTTTCTGGCGAACTGGCTTATTGACGTAGCGTAAAATCCCCACATTATCTTTTGCTAACTGGGTAACGTCATTATGAGTTGAAGTTAACATCATTATGCGGGTTTTATTTAACGTAGGATCGGCATGAATTTTTTTTGCCAATTGCAGCCCGTCCATTTTGGGCATATGCATATCCAGAATGACTAAATGATAAGGCTCATTGAGATTAAGAGCTTCTGTCATGGTGGATAAGGCTTGGTCGGCACTATGGGCGCACACCGCGCGAATTTTCCAGTTTTGCAACTGTAGCTTAAGAATCTCCCGATTAGTTTGATTGTCATCTACAACCAGTATTCTGATGCCGGCTAAATCATTTATATTGGGTTGATGTGCGTGCTCAAGAGCAGATTTTTCCAATTCCAGATTAATCTGGAATTTGGCACCTTGACCCGGGGTGCTGTCGACATGAATGCTCCCCCCCATTAATTCCAGTAATTTTTTACAGATCGTGAGGCCAAGGCCGGTACCCCCATATTGACGTGTAGTCGATCCGTCCGCTTGAGCGAATTGCTGAAAAATCTTTTTATGATAATCTGGGAGGATTCCAATACCGGTATCTTCAACGCAAATTCTGAGATTTACCCTGGATTCGGCTGCTTCACAGAGCTGGGTGCGAATCACAACCTCTCCTTGCGAAGTGAATTTGATGGCATTACTGATTAGATTTGCAAAGATTTGCCGTAGTCGGAACGAATCGCCTCGTACCATAAAAGCCCTATTGGGCGGTATGAATTGCGCGGCTAATTCCAATCCTTTTTTGTCGGCAGGTTGTGCAAACATTGCTAACGTATCTTCAATCAGCTGAACCAGATCAAAATCAATGTTCTCCAGTTCCATATGATCCGATTCAATTTTAGAGAAATCAAGGATGTCATTAATGATTCCTAACAGATGTCGACTTGAACTTTGGACTGTTTCAGCAAATCGTTGTTGATCTCGATTCAATTGGGTTTGTAAAAGTAGCTCAGTCATTCCTAGAATTCCGTTCATCGGAGTGCGGATTTCATGGCTCATGGTCGCTAGAAATTCGCTCTTGGCCTTACTGGCGGCTTCCGCTGATTCTTTCGCCAGTACTAATTCTGCTGTTCTTTTTGTCACTTCCTCTTCAAGATGGTTCAGATGATTTGCCAACTTCGCATCACGTTCTTGAATCATTTCCAGCATGTTATTGAATCCTTTGGATAGTGCATTCAATTCTGTGATAGCGCTGGATCCAGTTCTTGTTGTGTAATCTGCCTTACTGGTAACATGCTCCATATTTGTGTAGAGATGGTTAAGCGGATCCAGTATGGATCGGTTTAGCCGCAGTAGTCTCAGATGCGCGATCAATAAAGCAAATGTAGCGGCTGTGAGGGTAATAATGATGTGCCAAAGGATTTGCCAATAAAGTGGTGCCAGTGTGATTTCCAAATATAAACCACCTAACAGCTGATCATTGAAGTGAATGGGCTGGGTAATCGTTAAGAAACGAAAGCCTGTTTGAGAATCTTCTTCCAAGGAAAGCAAAGTTTGGGGAGGTAGTTTACTGGTAACTGAATATTGCACAAACTGTTCTTTTGTCTCGTTGTAAATAGCGGCAATCTGAATTTCCTGAGTATTATTCAGAGAATGTAATAGTGTTTGAGCTGTATTAGTGTCCTGAAACATCAATGTGGCTACTGCATTTTCCGCCAATAACTTAGCTGTTGACTGGCTGGATTTTAATAGTGAATAAAAACTGATGAAGAAGCTGCTGCAAATGACGAGAGTTGCAACCATCAGCATGGCAGTACTCTGTGTAGCAAAGCTGATTTGTTGCAATTTTGAACGTAATGTAATGGTCGTCGATGATGTATTCTTCATTATTGATATACCTTACTGGCAAAACGTAGTAATTGGGAGCTGAGCCTTAAGCCGCTGTTCTTTGCCGTGATGATATTGGCTTCAAATGTAATTTTTCCTTCTTTTACCGCCATGTTTAGCATAATGCCTTGCGAAGCGGTACCTGGGGTATCGGCAACAGTAAGGATGGGTCTTTCATGCGACAGCATGATGATGTCATCGAGATTGCCAATGACTGACCGGGTGATGAATATCATTTGGCAATTGGAGAGATCATTGATATTTTTCGTATGCCGAATGATTATTTCGTGACCGTTAATTTTCTTTTGCTGTAAATGCTGTAAGTGTTCTCCAAACGGATCGTCACCATAAATGCATAAATTCAAATCCTGGCCATGCCGATCAGGCCATTCAGTATATGCAGCAAAATTGTATAAAAAGGCTACTTTCATCCGGTATTCCGTCGGTTGTTCTGCGTATGTCATTGGTGAATAACTTAATATCAAAAGCCAGGATAGCGGTATCAGTGCAAGATAAAATAAACTGGGTTGTTGATAATAAAATAGGAGCTTATGCTTACTATTTAAGGTTACATATTTCGATTTTAGGAATAGCCGAATTTTTCTGCATGAGCGTCTAATAACCTGTAGGTCCGTCTTTGTATAAAGGAATACCATAATCGCTTGCCTTAGAAGCGATAATCCAATCTGAGGCGAGCGGTGCGACCTGGCTGCCAGAAAGTATTTTGCCAGTTGGTATCCGCGGCCGGGTGCAGATAGTTCTCATTAAATAGATTATAAAAACTGAGCGATGCTTCCAGCCCTTTTATCCTGGGAACATCGGTTACGAAATTAAGATTGGAAAGTACATAACTATCGGTATTGCTGCCATCGAGGGTTTTGCGTTTACCGTAGTACTGCAATTCATAACCGGCTCGTAGACCAGTCATCAATGGTATCGGGACCGATAGATTGATTTTTCCCAGATGATAGGGTGAATTGGGAAGATGCGAGTCTTGTTGTTCGGCGTTCTGGATGCCATAACTCCCGCGAAAGCGTGCACCCCAATGCCAGGTTTTGTCCAGAGATAATTCGGCGCCTCTGGCTAATACTTTTTTTGATGTCGATTGATATTGCGAAAGCCCGCTGACGGGATCTATTCCTAGCGTGATAAGGTTGTACATATCCCAAGCGTATACGGTTGCACGCAGATTCATGTCCGGCAGCGGACGGTAATCCGTGACCAGTTCGGCGGTATCAATGGATTCACTGTGTAAACCCGGATTGGCCACTTGAGATACGCCGTCATAATAATCGCGCTCAAAAGAATTCGGTGAACGATGGGCGCGGCCGTATAGGGCCTTGAGAGTGGTTTTGGAGGTGGCTTGCCAGATGAGCGCTCCGCGCGGACTTAACCGGTTGCCAATCCAATCGTTGTGATCGTAACGTAATCCAGCGGTAAGCGATAGGGTATTGGTAATGCTCCATTCATCTTGAGCATATATACCGACTCGTACCACTGAACTCTTAATCGCAATATTCTCGGCGGGATTATCAAAATTCTGGAAAGCTTGCTTGATCTGGGTATTGTTTTGATATTCGACGCCAAACATCAGCTTGTGATCGGTAATCGCGGTAGAGAGGAGTCGCAATTCCAATCCATGCCAGTCGCTTGGTCCGGTAGATAAAGTTTTTTCCCCACCGTAAATTAACGGATTGTCATAGCGATATTGACCGAGAAACAAGCGGCCGAGTACATTTAGGGTATCGTTGGCGAAATTGTCATTGTACTGAATTTGTGTGTTGAGACGGCGATCGCGTTGAAATTGGCCTGCTACCAAAGGATCTGAGAAAGATATACCCGTAGGATCTTCTTTGCGCCGGTCACCATAAATAAAATCAAATGAGAATGCACCATGTGAGGCGCGTGCAAACATTTGTTTGACGTTTTCTCCATCCAGGCGATGTGCTACTCCGGAAATTCCGGAATCGCCAAATTCGAAGAAGTGATCCGTTCCACGAGACTGCAAACCGGAGAATGAGATCAATGCATCTGTGCCATTGTCGAATTGCTTGCCTAAGGTGACGCGCTCCTGTGGCATGATTTCGGCTGTTTGATAAGAGGCTGAAACTTCCGCTCCTTTAATGTCAGCGCCTTTGCGGGTGATGATATTAACTACACCCAGCATGGCATTTTGGCCGTAAACAGCGCTGCCCGGTCCAGGTATAAATTCGATTCGTTCGATCAGGTCGATATCCAGTGGGAAATCACGCCCCGTCGGTCCTTGATCATAGGTGGCATCGTTCATGCGGTTGCCGTTGATCGTAATCAATACGCGCGTATTGAAATCGCCAGGCAACCCAAGACCACGCGTACCCAGATATTCATATTGATAATCATACGTGGTATGAATTCCGGGGAGACTGGCCAGCGCCTCACCCAGCGTGCGCCAGCCATAGTTTCTGATATCTGCGCGAGTAATCACGCTGACCGCAGCAGCAACTTGCTGTTGTTTTTGTTCATACTTGGAAGCACCTACAATGTTGATATTCATCAGTTGCTCCAAGCTCAATTGTTCTAGGTTCGCTGTAGCAAATGCCGGATGTGCTGTTGTAAAAAGCAAAGCGAATAGCAGCCCTGCACTTGCGGAAAAATACAGGATGAGCGAGTGGAACTTTTGTGGAATGAGCACGATGAGTCGCTTGATGTTTAAATATTATTATTTAAACATGTCAATCGGCTGCTCAAAATCCGGGAAATAGGAGTTTTATTACCTTAAATCATTAAGTGATGCGTGGGTGGTTTGTCTTTATTGAAATTGCCGGATATCAGATGGTATACAATGCGTTATACAGGTTGTGTTTTTAATCGATTAGTTAAGACAGATCGTTCTCCAGTAATCCAAGAAATCCACCTGACTGATGATTCCATAATTGTGCATAAAGTTGATTATTGGCAATGAGTCTGGCGTGACTGCCTTGCTCAACGATGCGGCCTTTATCAAAGACAATGAGTCGATCCATTGCAGCAATCGTTGAGAGCCGGTGCGCGATCGCGATCACTGTTTTTCCTTCCATCAATTGATAGAGGCTTTGCTGAATGCTGGCCTCGACTTCGGAATCCAGTGCGGAAGTAGCTTCGTCGAGCACCAGGATGGGTGCATTTTTTAACAGCACGCGAGCGATGGCGATGCGTTGTCGCTGACCACCAGACAGTGTGACGCCACGTTCACCGACATGGGCGTTGTAACCCGTCCGGTTTTTGATATCTCTCAGCGATTGAATAAAGTCGTGTGCCTGGGCTTGTTTAGCGGCTATGATCATTTGTTCTTCGGTAGCATCCGGCCTGCCAAACAAAATATTGTCGCGTACTGATCGGTGCAGTAGGGAAGTGTCCTGTGTCACCATGGCAATATTAGCACGCAGGCTATCCTGTGTGACTGTACGGATATCCTGTTTGTCGATGGTTACGTTGCCATGCTGAACATCATAGAATCGCAATAGCAAATTAACGAAGGTTGATTTGCCAGAACCGGATCGACCCACAATACCTACTTTTTCACCGGCTGCAATGTGCAAGCTGAGATCATCGAAAATGTTCATGGATTCTTGATGTTCAGAGTGATAGGAGAAGGAAACGCGACTGAAATGGATGGTGCCTTGATGCACCTTTAATTCCATAGCATTGGGTATATCAGTGACAAGTTGTGGTTTGGAAATTGTGTTGATACCGTCTTGGACGGTACCCATGTTTTCGAACAGCGTGTTGACTTCCCACATGATCCAATGTGACATGCCGGTCAATCGAATTGCGAGACTCATGACGATGGCTATGGCGCCCGGCCCGATATCCCCTTGTAACCAGATCGTTAGGCCTAATGCACCGGTTGCGAATACCATCATCATATTGATGACCCAAACACAGAAGTTTAGGCCTGTCGATAAGCGCATTTGAGGGTGCACGGTTGCCATGAATTCTTCCATGCCTGCCTGAGCGTATGCCGATTCTCGTTGACTCCGTGAAAACAACTTCAATGTCAGTATGTTGGTGTAGCTGTCAACAATACGTCCGGTCATGAGCGCGCGTGCGTCGGCTTGCAAGGTGGATATACGTTTCAATCGAGGAACAAAATAGGACAAAATAACAATATATAAAACAAGCCACACCAGCAATGGTAAACATAAAACCGGATCTGCATTGATAACCAGGAATAAGGTGGTGGTCAAGTAAACCGAGACAAACAGCATGACATCAATCAGCTTGAGTACTGTTTCACGGACGGATAATGCGGTTTGCATGACTTTGGTAGCGATGCGGCCGCTGAATTCGTGCTGAAAAAATGCATAGCTTTGATTCAGCAGATAACGGTGCGACATCCAGCGCACACGCATGGGAAAGTTGCCCATCAATGTTTGGTGGATGACCAATGAATGTAACAATACCAATAACGGTATTACTACCAGTATGAAAACCGACATGCCGAGCAAGGTTGGCCATTCTTCTTCCAGAAAGTTCCCCGTTCTCTTTTCCGCCAGCCAATCGACCATTCGTCCTAGAACGCTGTAGAGCATGGCTTCACTGATCGCAAGGCAGGTAGTCAGAATTGCTAGTAATACAAGATAAGGCTCGATGCCCTGAGTGTAATGGCGGCAAAACTGGTACAACCCCTGCGGTGGTTCAATGGGGTGTTCCGGAGGGTAAGGATTGATCAGGCGCTCGAAGAAGCCGAACATAACTGTCTAACTTGAGCTAAGTTGCTCGAAAATTCTGAATCCAGCGACATACGTGCCAATCGCGGAACCAAGTGTAGAAAAAATAAAAATCAATAAGATGCGTGTAACCTGATTGTTCCACCATCCTTTTAGAGTGGTTGTGTCAGTTCTGAGCCGTTTAAAATCGCCTACTTCCGGCTTGCGCAAATAAGTTTCTACGGCGGCTACTACCATGCCCGCACCAATGGTTGGATTGAGTGATGTTAACGGGGCCGCCAGAAAAGCGGCCAGAATTGAGAGTGGATGCGCGAAAGCTATCGCTGCACCCAATGCCGAAAGCCCGCCATTGATCAGTATCCAATCAATGACCATGGTTGTTCCCAGTTCCGGACTGCGCATAAAGCCAATAACAAATCCTGTGAGAATAAGTGCAACAACCAGCCATGGAATAAATTTGAGCCATTGAGAGGTAGGAGGAATAGTATCCAATTGCACAATTCGTTCATTCGGACTTGTGATGCTTTGTGCCTCAAGTTGTTGCGCCATACCATTCAAATGACCGGCGCCAATCACCGCGAGGATATGCTGATAGTTGTTTTCTTTGCTTTCTCTGAGAAGACGGGCGGACATGTATTCATCCCGTTCACTGATGAGGGGGTGGAATAAATCTTTTTCATTTTCGGCAAACTGCGAGAAAGAGCTTTCCAGAACATCCCCTTCCTTAAGCTTCTCAATTTCCTCGGCGCTGAATTTTTCTTTGCTGATTACACTTGCAATTAAACCAGCGAACAGATTCATGCGTTTCCACCAGGGGACATTATGATAGATCCGTTTCATCGTTGTGCCAATCTCTCGATCTATGAGTAAAACCGGTAACTTAGCAGCTTGTGCATCTCTGATTGCCACGCGCATTTCGGCTCCCGGTTCAATGCCGAACTGTTCTGCCATGCGTTGCTGGAAGGCGCCCAATGCGAGACTCGCAGCGACCATGCTGGCTTGACCTGTTTTGATTACTTGGAAAAGATCCATCTTAGCCATAGCATCAGGGTTGACGATAACTTTGTGTCGACTCGGGCACAATTCAACCGCTACTGCATCATAATTTCCTGTGGCTATTAATTCCTGTACTTTATCCGCGCTCGCTTTTGAGACATGCGCGGTTCCCAGTAATGTGATGCTGCAGTTATTTACTTTAACAGTTCTGATCGGTTCGGCGCGAGTGCTGGATATGCCGGATGTCTCAGCGGTTTGTTCTTCGATATTGATCATGGGTTATTGGATGAAATAAATCATAAAGGAATGGCGGATGATACCAGTATTGCATAACAGTACAGTAGTTATCACGAGGATAGTTAGGATGAATAGCATTGCGGTAAGAATGAACGGTTGAGTATAAGCGCTGGCGGATGTAAAGAGTTGTAGTATCGGTGTACAATTCATAAAAATAGATGGTAGTGTGATAGTTATTTGCAAGCATAATAAATTCGAGGGAAAAGTAATTATCATGAAGAAACTTATTGTCGCTGTTCTTTTTGCCTTAGCTATTATGTTATCCGGTTGTGCATCTTCATCAGAAAAATATAATGCGCCCTATATATCGCCCGCACAATTTCAAACTTATAGTTGCGCTGAATTATTGGCTGAGATTGAGCGAATTCAATCCAGAGTCAGTTATTTAACAGGTAGATCAAATGGCAATGTGTCGGCTAATGGTAAGTTGGCACTGGATGCGGATTTATCACTTTCATGGACAGCGTTATTTGCGCTAGCGGGATCTAAAGAACAAGAATCTGAATATGCGCAACTTAAAAGTGAGTATGATGCAATACAACAATGGGCGGTTATCAAGCAGTGTTCGGATGTAATTCCTCCCGCTGAAAAGCCTCCTGAGTTCGATCCAGATCTGGTGGAAAGATTTATATCAAATCCGATTGTTAGTTAGCGAGGTATTAGAAAGTGAAGAGCTTGGATACAAAATGATAGCGTGCTAATTGGTACCGATGTATTTTTTGCAGATCCGAGATAAAATCCGGGTTAGCTCGATATTTTCGCAATATCCATTAGTTCTTTCTGGAATCTATTAAATTTACAGTGAGGCAGATACGCTGATTAGGACGTTCTCTAGAGCATTGCCTGGTAGCCGCTTCATTGCGAGCTGCTGATCATCGTTAGTGAAGTGTTGTTTTCTACTCAAACCAAACGGATCGAAACGCGAAATGATGTGTGCAATAGGCAGCGACAGAATTCATTAATTTGCGAACGCACGATTGTCAGCTATCAATTATTCAACATGAGGCAGTAATAGCGAATACATACGCACCTTAATGTGAGTTTACAGAGGCTGGAATTATGACATAATTAATCAATTTAACTGACTAATTAAATTTGAAAAGTGATTTGGCTAATTTTTTTTAAAGATTATTTAAAAATTTTATTAATTGGATTGTTTGTTTTTTCAATTATGCAAAATGTTGTTCGGGCTGATAATGGAATCTGGATAGATGTAGACACGGTTGAGCAAACATTGTCAGTGATGCAAGGTGATATCGTTCAAGCGGTTTTTGAGAATGTCGCCATTGGCCGTTATGGCACTACTTGGTCTAAGGTGACAAAAGATGACAAGACCCCTTTGGGTAGATTCAAAGTCGGCTGGGTTAATGAAAAAAGCCGTTATTATCGCTTCTTTGGTCTTGATTATCCCAATCTTGACACGGCGAAACGTGCATTGGAAGAAAACAGGATTGATGAAGAAACTTGGTTGTCAATCAAGCAAGCAAAAAGTAGCGGGAGAACACCTCCGCAGGATACATTGCTTGGAGGACATATTGGAATACATGGTATTGGAAGAGGTGATCAAGAAATTCATCATAAATACAACTGGACGAATGGTTGCGTTGCGCTGACAAATGAGCAAATAGATCAGCTGGGTAAATGGATTAAACCAGGTATATGGGTGAATATCCGTTAGCAATAATTCCATAATCCATATGATTTGTATGACTTTGTTGTTAATTACTTGAGCTTGTGCCTGCGTAGAAATACATAATTTTATTATGTACTTAGTGCGTTATTTGTTGGGTTTATAGCTAAGCTGTTGGTAAATTAGTCATAAAATCCATTTATTTTGCGAAAGAAATCGGATAAGATTCCAATGCGTTGCTGGTATGTGGTATCAGTGGCTAGTAAAGTTGTGAATGTTTGTGCGTGTTGAATAGAATAAACAACTGAGGAGATTGGAATGAAAGAAAAAATTCAGCATCCAGTACGTATGTTAACGCTGGCAGTAGTGGCAGGTGCTTTTATTGGATTGACGGGCTGTGCAACGACTGGTCAATTAGAAGAATTGCAAAATAAACATAATGCTGATGTCGCTTCAGCAAAAGCTGACGCAGCTGCAGCCAAACAGGCTGCGGATGCTGCTAATGCAAAAGCAAATGATGCATTACGCGTTGCAGACGAAGCAAACAGACGTTCAATGGATACGGAATCGAAAATAGATCGTATGTTTAAGAAAGCTATGCATAAATAAGCGGTTAATAGTTCTTGTATTCAGAAACCCCTCTTAAGAGGGGTTTTTTATATGTATTTGTAATTGAATTGTGTTTATGTTTAGTTAAGCTGCTGTAAAATTAATTGCTTAAGTTTTGTGAATGAATCTGAGTTTGAGTGCGTGAGATTAAAATAGGAATTCCGCTTTTTTCAATTATGGCTTGTTTTAAGGCTTCCTGATCGATTTCAAAATTTACCGGAATATTTCTTTTGTTATTACTTAATAAGAGAAAATCATTAATTGCATCGATTACTATTAGCTGGTAGTCGATATATTTTGATTCGTCTTCTTCCAGTGGGGGATGAAGCTCAATGAAAAGTGAATCTAATAACCAGCCGAGTTTAATGGGTTGATTGACCACTTGCACTTGCGTACCGACCGGAACTTTATCAAATAATGCTTCAATATCTTCTGGGTACATGCGAACACATCCAGCCGAAACGCGCATTCCAACACCAAATGGCTTGATAGTGCCATGTATTAGGTAACTACCGCTACCAATACTTAATCTCATTGCATGCCGCCCTAATGGATTAGTCGGGCCTGGTGGCACTATGCTGGGATAGGGTGGCTCACCATTTGCAATTCTATCCATTTGAAGCGATTTTGGGGGTATCCAAGTTGGATCTTTCTTTTTTTCAATTATTCTAGAGATACCCAAAGGTGTTACCCAATCCATTCTGCCGATCCCAACCGGGTGAGTAGTGACGGTAGGTTTTTCCCCTTTTTTAGGTTCAGGGAAATAGTAAATCCTCATTTCGGGTAAATTTAATACTAAACCTTTTCGCTCGGCCCGGGGGATAATATAGCGGCTTGGCAGGATAACCGTGACACCATCTTCAGGTAGCCAGCGGTCAACGTTAGGATTGGCCAGTAAGATTTCTATTTGACCAATATCGTATTGCCTGGCGATATCAAGCAATGTTTCTGAGCTGCTGGCGTGCATGGTTTTTATTTGACCGAAAATATCAATGCCGGGTGGAGGAAGAGTCCATGTTTCAGCTCGAACAATGGTAATCGTAAAAAGAAAGGCTATAGCAGGGAGAAAAAATAGCTGAGTTTTGTTCATGATCATGTCATAACAGCATCAATAAAGTTAGTGAGGGAAGTGAAATGATAACTGAAACTTTCTTATCAGTAATGTAAAAAAACGAGCGTAACTATAGGGTATTTGCAAAATCTGACGGATAATGGAAACACTCAAGGTGTTTTGTGTTTTATCTATATGATTTGATAGATAATAGAATAAGGGTTTATCGATTCAATCATGTTTTTATGCGGGTAATATCGGAATTTTGCGCAAACTCATAGAATTTTTGGGCTTAACCCACAAATACGGGTCTTAAAGTTAGTATTGATTTTAGATTTAAATTGCTTTGCAATTCGAGTCGCACTTTAAGCTTGGAAATGAATGATCAAGTATGTATTTTTCAAGTCATACATGCATGGCTAATCCTGAATTAAGCTTGAGTGAAATATATAAAAAATAAAATTATAGTCAGAAAAACAACAGGAGTGTTGTTTGGATGCAACATCGTGGTGGTTAAATTTGTAAAATATGCTCGTTTTTCTTGCAGAATGCTTATGTGTTCGGCACAATCAAATCAAACCCTCCGAGTCGGGGGGTCCGGACAAGCGGGGTGCATTCCACTGGAGTGTAGTAGGGCAAAAAGGACGGCCCCAATCGTTTTAACATTAAAGGAGAACTTCCGTATGAAGAAGAAACTTATATCGCTGGCAGTAGCTGGCGTACTTGCAGCCCCGATGGTTGTGTCAGCACAAGGAACGAATGTAACGCTTTTCGGTAGTGTGCAAGCCGAGTATGCTACAGTTAATAAAGACGGTCAAAGTAGTCAGGCTCTTATCGGTGATGATACAGGCCGTTCAAGAATGGGGATGCATGTAACTGAGAATTTAGGCGGTGGTTTGAAAGCAAAGGCGCATGTTGAATATGGTTTTAGTACTGGCAGTGGTGCATTGGGTGTTGCGCGTGAACGTTGGGTAGCGTTGGCAAACGATAGCTGGGGTGAAGTGAAATTTGGCCGTGTTCAATCTCCATTTAAAGATTTTGCGGGCGGTATGACGATTGATCCGTTTGCATACACCACTCTACAGGCTGCAGGCAGTGGTGGTACCATGACTGCTTCTGCTAATGGTTTAGGTTCAGGCGCTCAAAGTTTTGTAAATAGTGCTGTGCGTTTTGATTCGCCACGGGTTGAAGGGTTCAGTTTTGCAGGTATATTAATGCCTGGTGACTCTAATCGGTTGGATCAAGCGAATTTTATTCCTGGGTCAGATACCTACCAGGGAAGCATAGCCAATTCAGGTGGTGAAGATGGTGAGTGGGACTTCCAAGTCGCAGGTAAATATGAAGCACAAGTTGCAGGTCATAATCTAGGTTTATTCGGTGGATATTCCCGCGATAATATTAGTACTCGACAAAGAACAGTTTTAGGTTTAAATAACAATGAGCACGTGTGGCGTGGTGGTTTGATGTGGGGTTTTCAAAACTTCAAGCTCAGCGGTCAATATGAAAGAGTTAGTAATGCAGTAGGTGCAGCTACTTGTTCCAATGCTGCTGCCTTGGGTAACCCAGGTACTGGTGCTTTGGATTCACGTTCGCACTGTAATTCAGCAATGAATCTGGGTGGTGATGGCCATCTCTGGTTTGCCAGTGGTCAATATGACTGGGGTAATACCAGCTTTATCGCTCAAGGTGGTATGTCAGATGCTAACGCAACTGCCACTGCACTTAAGCATGAAGTCAGTACTTTTACTGTGGGTCTGATACATAACCTCAGCAAGCGCTCAAGTCTGTTTGGTGGTTATCAACGGGGTATGCTTGATGATAAAGCAGCAGTTAACCCGCTCAGAGACCATAATACTTATTCTGTAGGTATGCGTCACAACTTCTAAACCAACTTGGTTTTGTAAAAAAGGCACCATTTGGTGCCTTTTTTATTGTCAGAAAGAAATATAATGAATCTCTATGATTGCTATTATTGATTGATGTTTATAGAGAGGTTTCAAATATGAGTATGAAAAAATGGACTGATGAAGAGCTTATTTCAACACGTGATAATCTTGAGTCATGGAACAAACGAAGCAATGGCCCAGGTTCCGGTTCAAAAATGTGGCTGTTTACAGCTATATTAGGGGCATTTGCAATTTCAACAGGTATTGTATTTATCTTTTTTGATGGCATCGACGTATTAAGCATTTTGTTAATAATTATGGGTACTATTACGTGCGCATCATGGTATAAAAGTGAAAAGCAGCGTAAAGATAATGCTGCATTCCTGAATGAAATTAATAGAGAAATTAAATCTCGTAAGATAGAGAAGGCGCCAAAACTCAAGAATGGATCAAATGTGCAAGTAAATGAAATCGAGCATGCAGAATCAACAAATATAGATGATACAGAGACAACGACTGAAGCAAGACATCTAGAGAAAATAGAAGAAAAATCAGAAAAATAGCTTGTATATAATAATGATTCAGCCATCGATAAAATCGAATCGGTTCATTATTTATGGAAGAGATCATGCAAACAAAAGAGCATTGCCGATGAATGATTTAAATGTATTTTTCGATTTAACTCAGAAAGAGAAATGCGTTTTTGTGATGCTCTGTCAGTTTTCATGGGTGCAAGGTGAACCGTTGTTGCTTATTTTTGATGTGGAGAATGAGGTTTATTCAAAGCAAGGAATCACTCTATCAGTATTAAAGCATTTAGAGAATATTGGTTTAATTACATTTGAGAGTAAAGGTTTCGTAAAAAAAGGATTGGGAAAACATACGCGACTTTTTTATTGTGGTAGGCCGACGAAAATAGGCTTTCAGGATAATGAGAATAATTCCTTGGATCTGGGGCATGTTCTATTAACAGCGTGCGGTAAAGAATTAGCTTCAACTATTCCGGTGATTTGGAACCAGCAATTTTATGAGTATGTTATTCGCAGATGGTTTGAGCAAGGATTGGTTTTGTCTTCTATACAAATTGACCGCGATCGGAAACTAAGTTTTGTTGACCGCGTGTGTGCGATTAGAGTACCAGGATAGCGCGATAATCATTGACATTGGTATGCGTGGGACCGGTAATGATTAAATCATTTAATTGTTGGAAAAATGTATAGGCGTCATTATTAGATAGAAACGATACAGGATCCAAGCGAAGTTTATTTGCGCGAATCAGAGAATCCGGGGTGATGAGTGCTCCAGCATTATTTTCGCTGCCATCCAGTCCATCCGTATCGCATGCCAGTGCATAAACGTTATCAAGAGTAGAAAGTTCGATTAATAATGACAACAAGAACTCGGTATTACGACCTCCTCGACCATTGCCTCTCAATGTGACGGTTGTCTCACCTCCCGATAACAGAGCCAACGGTGGCTTCAGCTTTTGCGGATGTAATCTTATTTCTTTCGTCAACGCGGCATAGCATTTGGCAATCTCTCGAGATTCTCCCGTTACTGTGTCACCAAGTATTAAAGTACTTATCTCATGTTTTTTGAAATAATCCGCAGCTGCGACCAAGGATTGATGAGCGTTTGCGATAATTCTGTTTTCGACTTGATTAAAGATGGGGGAACCAGGTTTGGGTGTTTCGATGATAGCATGTTCTATGCCTGCCAATAATAGTTGCCGGATTGTTGCGGGCACATCCAGATGGTAGCGAGCGAGTACAGCAAGCGCATCAGAAAATGTGGATGGATCAGGGGAGCATGGTCCGGAAGCGATATGCGTTGCTTCATCTCCAGTAACATCGGAAATAATTAAAGCGAGGATGGGAGCTCTGCACGCGGCAGCAAGCTTGCCGCCTTGAATTGCTGATAAATGTTTGCGAACAATGTTAATTTCCTGAATGCTCGCTCCACATCGCAGTAGTTGATGAGTGACTGCTTGAAGGTCTTGCAGTGAAATACCTTCGGCTGGCAAAGATAACAGACTGGAGCCCCCTCCACTGAACAAGCAAAGCAATAGATCACTAGGTTCTAATGCTTGAGCTGCTGAGAGAATTTTTTGTGCTGCACGCTCGCCATTTTCATCCGGTATTGGGTGACCCGCTTCAACCACTTTAATTTTATGCGTGGGTAATGTGTGTCCATAACGAGTGACGACCAGTCCATCGATTCGAGCGTCAGCGGGCCATGCGTTTTCGACCGCCATCGCCATCGCGGCAGATGCTTTGCCAGCGCCCACAACAAGTGTGCGACCTGGGGGAGGATGAGGAAGATTCGACGGAATGATGTGAGTAGGGTCGGCAGCTTTGACAGCTACTGCAAAGCTTTCCAGCAAATGATCGCATGGATTCATTTTGCCAGCATGGATTGCAGATAATGGCCAGTATAACTGTTTTTATTGGCTGCAATCGCTTCCGGCGTGCCTTCTGCAATGATATACCCGCCACCATCACCACCTTCCGGGCCTAAATCAATAATCCAGTCGGCTGTTTTGATGACATCCAGATTATGTTCAATGACTACAACCGTATTTCCATGATCGCGCAGTCGGTGTAATACATTCAACAACAGATCGATATCCTGGAAATGTAGGCCGGTTGTTGGCTCATCCAGGATATACAAGGTCCGGCCTGTATCGCGCTTGGAGAGCTCCAATGATAGTTTTACCCGCTGCGCCTCTCCGCCGGAGAGTGTAGTGGCGGATTGTCCCAAGGTGATATAGCCGAGGCCAACATCAAGCAATGTATTTAGTTTCCGGGCAATCACCGGCACTGCGTTGAAGAATTCAAATGCATTTTCCACAGTCATTTGCAAGATTTCATTAATGTTTTTTCCTTTATACTGAATTTCCAGAGTTTCCCGGTTATACCGATGACCGTGGCATACATCGCAGGTAACATAAATATCTGGAAGAAAGTGCATTTCCACTTTTATCATGCCATCACCTTGACAGGCTTCGCACCGGCCCCCTTTGACATTGAATGAGAACCGACCGGGTGCATAACCACGTTCGCGTGCTTGGGGCACCCCGGCAAATAATTCCCGGATCGGAGTGAATAATCCGGTATAAGTTGCAGGATTGGAACGCGGTGTACGTCCAATCGGGCTTTGATCCATATTGATAACCTTATCGAGAAAAGCCAATCCCTCGATGTGTTGATAGGGTGCCGGTTCAGTATTACTGCCATAAAGATGGCGAGCGACTGTGCGATGTAGCGTTTCATTAATGAGTGTGGATTTGCCGGATCCCGAAACACCGGTCACACAAATAAAGAGACCTATCGGTAGAGTCAACGTAACGTTCTTGAGATTATTTCCAGTGGCGCCTTTGATTAGAAGTACCCGATCATCGTTGAGAGAATGACGTTTTTCTGGAATTTTTATTGATAATTTACCGGATAAAAATTTTCCCGTCAGAGAATCATTATCTTCCTGGATTGATTGTGGTGTACCTTGAGCAACAACGAATCCCCCGTGCTCACCGGCGCCCGGTCCCATATCCACAACATAGTCTGCTATCTGTATAGCGTCCTGATCATGCTCAACCACGATGACACTATTACCCAGATCACGCAGTTTCTTGAGTGTATTGAGCAGGCGCTCATTATCGCGTTGATGCAAACCGATGGAGGGCTCATCTAAAACGTACATGACACCCGTTAAACCGGAGCCGATTTGACTGGCTAAACGAATACGTTGAGATTCACCGCCGGACAGTGTATCCGCGGAACGATCCAAAGATAAGTAATCCAGACCGACATTATTGAGAAATTGTAAACGGTTGGAAATTTCCTTGATGATACGCTCAGCAATTGATTGCTTGTGACCCGATAATTCAAGGTGATCAAAAAATTGCTTGGCTTTCTTGAGTGGAAAAGCACTAATCTGGTAAATTGCTTGTCCGGCAACATGCACATGACGCGCAGCCTGACATAAGCGCGTACCCTGGCAATCCGGGCAGGTTTGTGCATTGAGATATTTAGCCAATTCTTCCCGCACGGTTTGTGATTCGGTTTCTTTGTAGCGACGTGTCAGATTGGGAATGATTCCTTCAAAAGAATGGGTTTCCTGTTGCTTGCGTCCGTTTTCTGTCAAATAAGAGAAATGTATTTTCTCTTTACCGGAACCATATAAGATAATGTCGCGAATAGCTTCATCCAGTTTCTCAAAGGGTGTTTCCAGATCAAAACGATAATGTGTTGCGAGGTTAGTTAATAACTGAAAGTAAAACTGATTGCGCCGATCCCAATTTTTTACCGCACCGGCGGCTAGTGATAGGTGCGGGAAAGCTACGACACGTACTGGATCAAAAAAAGTAATCTGCCCCAGGCCATCGCATTTGTTGCAAGCCCCTAATGGATTGTTGAAAGAGAATAATCTCGGTTCCAGTTCGGATAGCGAATAACTGCACACCGGACAACTGAATTTGGCTGAAAACAAATGTTCGTGACAGGTATCTATCTCAACCGCCAAAGCGCGCCCATCCGAATGGCGTAATGCAACTTCGAATGATTCGGCAAGCCGCTGTTTAGCATCCGGAGAAACCTTCAAGCGGTCAATGACCACTTCAATGGTATGTTTCTTGGTTTTCTGCAGCCTTGGCAATGCATCGATTTCATAAACTTCGCCATCAATCCGCAAACGAACAAAACCTTGTGCGCGCAGTTCGTCAAATAATTCTGCTTGTTCACCTTTGCGCTCGACGATTAACGGAGAAAGGATCATCAAGCGTGCGTCAGGCGGTAGCTGTAATACATGATCTACCATTTGTGATACGCTTTGCGCAGTCAGAACAATGTTGTGTTCAGGGCAAAAAGGATCACCCACGCGCGCGAATAGCAAACGCAAATAGTCATGAATTTCTGTCACAGTTCCTACCGTCGAACGCGGGTTGTGCGAAGTCGCTTTTTGTTCGATGGCAATTGCGGGAGAAAGCCCCTCGATCAAATCAACATCCGGTTTCTCCATCAATTGAAGAAATTGTCTTGCATAGGCTGAAAGGGATTCCACATATCGACGCTGACCCTCCGCATAAAGCGTATCAAATGCAAGTGATGATTTTCCTGATCCTGATAGACCGGTAATGACAACAAGCTTGTTACGAGGTAGGTCAAGATGAATATTTTTCAGATTATGCGTGCGTGCACCGCGTATTTTTATGGATTCCATGAACTATCTATGTATGAGTCAACCTGCTAATATACCCAACTTTTTAGAAATATAACAACTTGATTCATGTCTGCTTCATCATCTGAAAAAATGTCTCCGGCAGAATTGCGAGCAACCATTGGTTTGGCCGGTGTGTATGGCTTGCGTATGTTTGGACTATTTATCATTTTACCGGTGTTTGCTTTTTATGCTGAGGACTTGCCTGGCGGCGACAATTATACGTTAGTCGGTATTGCATTAGGAGCATACGGCTTAACGCAAGCTATACTGCAAATTCCTTTTGGCTGGCTGTCCGATCGTATTGGACGTAAGCCTGTCATATATTTGGGGTTGATTTTATTTGCTGTTGGTAGCTTGATCGCAGCTATTGCGGTGGATATATATTGGGTAATAGTGGGGCGTGTCATCCAGGGTGCTGGCGCAATATCGGCTGCTGTAATGGCTCTCGCAGCGGATCTTACGCGAGAAGAGCATCGTACTAAAGCGATGGCGACGATCGGCATGACCATTGGTACAGTTTTTGCCATTTCCCTGATTGCTGCTCCGGTTCTAAATCAATGGATAGGCGTGCCAGGGATTTTTGCTATGACCGGTATACTGGCGTTACTTGCGATGCTTGTTGTGAAGAAGATCATTCCTGATCCGCATATCAGTCGCTTTCACTCGGATACCGAAGTGTCACCTGCAAGTTTTGTAAGCGTGTTGCAGAATAGGCAGTTGTTGCGTTTAAATTACGGTATTTTTGCTTTACATGCCACATTAATGGCGCTTTGGCTTGTTGTGCCTCTCACTTTACGGCAAGCAGGAATGGCGGCGAGTGATCATTGGCAGATTTATTTGCCTGTGTTATTGCTGTCGATTGTCTTGATTATCCCAGCAATTATTTATTCTGAGAAGAAAGCCAAGTTAAAGCAGGTGTTTGTTGCAGCAATCGCTATTTTACTGATAGGGCAGATATTGTTGGCCATGATGTTTGATTCGATATGGGGTACGGCCATTGCATTATTGGTTTTTTTTACGGCATTTAATTTGTTGGAAGCTAGCTTGCCTTCCTTGATTTCCAAGATTGCACCTGTGGGTGCGAAGGGGACAGCAATCGGGGTATACAGTAGTACGCAATTTCTGGGCGCTTTTGCCGGTGCTGCGGCAGGTGGTTATTTATTCGGTACGCATGGAAGCTCTGCATTATATATGTTCTGCGGATCATTGCTGATAGTGTGGTTGGTATTGGCTGTAACGATGAAATCCCCTGCTGCTGTGCGTTCCAGAATGTATCCCGTAGGTGAAATGGACATCGGCCAATCTCGAGAATTATCGCGTCAACTTGCAGCAGTATCGGGTGTCAATGAAGCGTTAGTATTGGTTAATGAGAGAGTGGCTTACTTGAAAGTAGACATGAAAGGCTTCGATGAAAAAAAAGTGATTCAATTGCTTGGGGAGAAAACATAAATGGCTTCAGTCAATAAAGTTATACTTATTGGTAACTTGGGGAAAGACCCGGAAACTCGTTATATGTCAAGTGGAGATGCAGTGACCAATATTACTTTGGCTACTACAGACACTTGGAAAGACAAGAATGGTGAGAAACAGGAGAGAACTGAGTGGCATCGTGTAACTTTTTATCGAAAGCTTGCCGAAATTGCGGGAGAATATTTAAAAAAAGGTCGCTCAGTTTATATTGAAGGAAGGTTGGAAACTAGAAAATGGACTGATAAAAGCGGTGTGGAACGTTATACGACTGATATTATCGCCAGCGATATGAAGATGTTAGGTAATCGATCGGGAAGCGGTAGTTTTGAATCAACTCCTGATCAAGAAGAAGATCACTCGGCTCCTGCTAGATCTTCCTCAACTAAAAGTGCAAGCGGATTTGATGACATGGATGACGATATTCCATTTTAATCATATAGTTGAAAATTATTAGTTATTTCAAGCTTTATTCTTTACTTCAAAAGATGCTCGATTGAAAATCTGCCATTATGATAACCATACTTAATATTTTGTTGTTTGCGACGAGATGCTTTGTCCGAGCACGTTAACGTTCCTCAGGTAAACGGAATACTTCCTGCCGAAGTTCGGCGGGAGCCATGTTGGCTTGACGACGAGAAGGCAATGAGAACTCGATACTTGCAATATTACCGCCAATCTCCTTGGCCATATTTCTAAACTCCAGCGCTAACATGCATTTTGGAACAATAAATGTCTGCTTAAATCCAGATTTAAAATGAACAAGAATTTTCATGGTTTATCCAAGTAAGTTTTATTTATTAATGAGTTAGTTGTTAAATTAACAGCAATGATGCTGCTTCAACGACTTAAAAAAAATAAACTTTAGCCTAGAGTTATGATTCTTTTATGTCCATATATATGAGGCGCCAATTGATATGAATTCGTATTGAGGCTATCTCAGGATGTCATTATTTTAGATTGAAGCTTGCCATGAAGCTGCGATCGATATAGTTTTTCCAAAGCCAAACCCACTTTCCATGGGTAAAAAGAGCACCTCGGGAAGCAACCGCATGACGCCCTCCTGTAGTTAGTAAGCTTAAGAAGTGTCGTTGCGGCTTATAAGGTTGAAGATGTTTATGCCCCACTAATTGCGTTGAAATGTTTTTGGCCAGAAGTGGTCCCTGGCGGACAGCATAGACACCGGTTTTAGGTAAGTGCATTGGTGTAAATGCTGCGCAATCGCCTGCGGCAAAAACATCTGGATGTGAAGTGCTGCGAAAGAATTCATCAACTTGAATAAAGCCATTGTTGTCGTATGCCAATCCGCTTCTTTCCATCCATGATTGCGCACTCGCATGAATGGCCCAAGCGAGAAAATCATAGTCATGGCGTGTATAGTCATCGAGCACCAACTGATGTTCGAGCGCCGAGATCACGAATTTCCCCTGAATAAGTCGGATTCCGTGTCTTTGTAAATACCGATAGAAAAAATCCTGTACTTTCTTGTTGTGTGACTTAAGGATATGTGAATCAGCGCAAATCAAGGTGAATTCTGCACGAATAGAAGTTGTATTTGCTATTCTATAGCGCAAAGCGAGTAATATTTCTATTCCGGCAGCACCTCCACCGACAATGACAATGCGCTGTAGCCGACTTGATCGTGACTGCGTGGTAAACCAATGCTGCCACTGCTGCAGAAATTGCTTTATGGGTTTTACCGGGTAACCGTAAATAGTTGCCCCAGGGATACTATGAAGCGCAGGTTGCGACCCCACATTGATCGACAAAACATCATAACGTAACAAGAGATTATCTTGACAATCGATTTGTTTTCTTGACGGATCCATATGCATAACTTTGCAATGGACAAATTTTATACCAGCCCATTGGCAGAGTATTCGCAAATCGATATGACAATCCCCATATGCGTAGTGCCCGGCAATGAGTCCGGGTAGCATGCCAGAGTAGGGTGTCATCGTATCGCTACTGATAAGCGTTATGCGAACACCGGTAAGTGGTTTCATAGCCAGTCGTTTAATTGCAATGAGATGGCTATGACCACCGCCGATCAGGAGTAAATCTTTATTTCTTTGTGTTAAGCCTATCATTATTAACTTTTTTGTGTTGCGTTCTTATTAGAAAAATGTGATAGTTCTCACCGCAACATTATAAGTTAATACAAAATACGATAAGGAAATTACAAATATGTTGCTTGGCTTCGAAGGTGGATATGGTATTGCATTGAAATTGAAACAGTATTTCATTCTGCTTCAATGCCTGGAAGCGGCTGGATAATTTATTTAATATTTTTGGGAGATTAGTTATGAATTTTATTAAAACGAGTACATTAACATCATGTCTTGTTCTTTTTTTATCCGTAGCGCTGTTAATTGGTTGCAAACCAATATTCGAAAAAAAGCCGATACCATCCAAAGATGATCAGGCAGCTGCCGCGACAGCGCCTTCATCAGCACTGGAACCCGAACCCGAACCCGAACCCGCGGCGCTCGCGACTCCTGAGCCAACCGAAATTGAAGATGTACAAAGCTTGCAAAGCATGGACTCAGCAGAAAGTGATATTGATGCTGTAGGTATTGACATTGAGAACAACGAAGCTCCAGCACCTATTGCTGATGATGGTGATGATATTGTAAAGCCTGATACGGCAATGATACGCGATATTCAACAGGCGCTCGTGAATGCTGGATTTAATCCTGGTCCGGTTGATGGAAAGAGTGGTGGTAAAACTACAGCAGCGATTGAAGCATTTCAAAAAGAGAATGGTATTGTACCTGGAAAGATTGATAAACGGACATTACGTGCATTAGGTGTTGAGTTTTAAAAGGTAGTATTTTATAAATACCAGGAGCTATAAGTTTCTGGTATTTTTTTATTGGTGCATATTGACCATTAATCAATGAGTTGAAAAATATTTGCTATAGTGAGCGGTCATGGTCTATAGTTAAAGAACTTCTGAACAGCTTTGTTCTTCATTGTGGGCGTAGGTAGGAATATTTTTGAGTTAACAATGTGGATTTCTTATTGTGTTCGAGAAATGAAGGTTGTTGAAATACTCCATAAGAAACTGATTCTCAGAGTTCTTGGAGATATATATAAATATATATGATTAAAGCTGAGAAAATTTAGTTTTTGAGGATTTTTATTAGATTAGATATATTTCAAGTTTTTTAAACATGTATTAGTGTGTTTAATGAATTATTGAAAATTTTTTAGATAGCGGCTGCAAGGAAGAAAGAGAGAAAAGCACAGGGTGCATACTATATTAATAGTAGCACGTGCACTTACCTTAAGCCGGAATGCAACACAGATAGTTCTCAATGGTGTGCTAAAAGATACGTGACGGGCTGATTGTCAGCATTGTCTCATATTGATTGTAAATCAAGTTGTTAATAATTTGTTTTTGAAGTACTTTTGGAGGTTATTCATGGGTGTTCCCTTACGTCAGCAGATTGCAGTAGGTACGTATTTGATCAAGCAAAAATTAAAAGGAGTGAAAAAATACCCTTTGGTATTGATGCTGGAACCTTTATTTCGATGTAATCTAGCTTGCGCAGGCTGTGGAAAAATCGCACATCCTGAAGATGTGCTTGATCAACGTCTCTCCTATGAAGAGTGCATGCAAGCTGTAGATGAATGTGATGCTCCAATGGTGTCGATTCCAGGTGGTGAACCATTGCTTCATAAAGAGATGCCGCAGATTGTGGCGGGTATTATTCAGCGTAAGAAATATGTTTATCTATGTACTAATGCATTGTTGTTAAAGAAACGTATCGACGATTACACGCCATCACCTTATTTGACTTTTTCAATTCATTTGGATGGTATGCAAGAACGACATGATGCTTCAGTTTGCCAGGAAGGAGTTTTTGACCGTGCGGTTGAGGCGATTAAGCTGGCATTAAGTAAGGGTTTCAGAGTCACAGTAAACTGTACGTTGTTTCAAGGCGAAACACCGGAAGATGTGGCAGAATTTCTGGATTATGCCATGGAGTTGGGCGTCGAGGCTGCAACGATTGCTCCCGGATTTAGCTACGAAAAGGCACCGCAACAGGATGTGTTTATTAAAAGTCAGGATACCAAGGTATTATTCCGAGGTATTTTTGAGCTAGGTAAGAAACTAAAACGTAAATGGCGTTTGAATCACTCAGCATTGTATTTGGATTATCTTGCAGGGAATCAGGAGTATGAATGCACCCCTTGGGGTAATCCGACACGCAATGTATTTGGATGGCAGAAACCTTGCTATCTATTGTCAGATGAAGGTTACGCTAAATCCTTTAAGGAGCTTCTTGATGATACGCCTTGGGAAAAATATGGAACGGCTAATAATCCGAAATGTGCTCAATGCATGGCACACTGTGGGTATGAAGCGACAGCCGTAGAAGATACTTTGCGCCATCCATGGAAGGCGCTGATTGCATCACTTAAAGGGCCTAGAACATCAGGACCTATGGTTGCCGAGCCGATACCAAAATGGGCTGCAGCAGAAAACAAAGCACCTAAAAAGCTTTCCGATATAGCAGTAACACTGGTTAATAAATAGACAGCGGTTGTATTAATTCTGTATTTTAAAATTCAGTGTGAGTAAGAATGTTGATAAAGTTAGTACTTTATCTGTCGGTCTTCGGCACCCTATGTTGGTGGCTGCTAGTATTATTTCCATGGCGTCCTTGGAGTACGCGTGAAAAAATTGAAATTCTAGCGCATAGCAAAGCTATTTTCAGTGACGACCTGAGCAATATCACCGTCTTAATCCCAGCGCGTAATGAAGGTCCTTATATCCGGCATACACTCCATGGAGTTAGAGCACAAGGTGAGAATGTGCGTATTATTGTAATCGACGATCAATCCGTGGATGACACTGCGGAACAGGCCAGGCAGTGTGGAGTGCAGGTATTAGCAGGTACTGCGCCGCCAGCTGGTTGGAGCGGTAAATTATGGGCGTTAGAACAAGGGTTGCGGGAGGTTAAAACGCACTATACATTACTACTGGATGCTGATATTGAACTGGCTCCGGGAATTATTTCTGAGTTACGGCAAAAAGCGAGTAATGAGAACCTGGCCCTCGTATCGCTGATGGCTAAGCCACCTATGGACAATTTTATAGAGTGTTTGCTGATGCCGGCATTTATTTTTTTCTTCAGATTGTTATATCCATTTGAACTGGCAAATAAACCGGGATCAAGTGTTGCTGCTGCCGCTGGCGGATGTATTTTGGTAAGAACGCAAGCATTGCGTTCCACAGGTGCTTTTGCCAATTTACATGATGCATTGATTGATGATTGTACTTTGGCCGCACATATTAAGGGTAGGGGAGCACAAACGTTTATTGGACTTAGTCATGCGGCGCGTAGTCATCGCGGCTATCATGAGTTAAAGTCAATCTGGGAAATGGTCGCGCGTACTGCGTTTACGCAATTAAGATATTCATCCATTTTGCTTGTGATTTGTACATTGATCATGATTTCCATGTTTTGGATGGCGCCGTTTGCTTTTATGTTTTCGCCTGGCTTGGAAGTATATCTTGTGAGTATTCTGGCGTGGGCTGCTATGTTTTTTACTTATTTGCCTACTTTAATTTATTATCAGCGTTCCCCGCTTTGGGCGGGTGCTTTACCGATCATCGGTATTTTGTATCTTGCCATGACTTGGACGTCAGCATTGCGGTATTGGCAGGGGGAACGCGCTTTGTGGAAAGATCGTCGCTATGAAAGTAAAACAAACACTTAAATTGATAGGATGGTGTCTGATCTTAGTAATGCTGTTACCAATTCCTGCAGCGTTGAGTTCATCCGATTCACAAAAAAACGGCCCAGAACAGGCTGTAGCGTATCTGCAATCGTCTTTACTCGAGGTTATGCGAGAAGGCGAGAAATTGGATTACGATGGGCGCTTCAAGTATTTACAGCCCGTCATTGATCAGACTCATGATATCGATCTAATTATAAGAACAATATTGGGCACAACGTATTGGTCGCAGCTGGATAATGTACAGCAAGATTTAATAGTTGAAACTTTCCGTCAATTGAGTATAGCAACATATGCGGGTCGTTTTGTTCAGTATGAGGGTGAGCAGTTTCAGATCATTGAGCAGCGTGCCCTGCCGCGAGATCAAGTGTTGGTGCGCAGTCAATTGACCAAATCGGATGGTGGTACGGTAAATTTTGATTATGTGCTACATCAAGTTGCAGGGGAGTGGCGTATCGTTAACATCCTGTTTGACGGTGTGAGTGATCTGGCAATAAAACGTGGTGAATATCGTGCCATTCTGCAACGGGATGGTTTTCAGGCGCTGATTGAAATGCTCAAGGAAAAAATTGCATTGACACGACAGAGTCCATAATGATTTTTATCTATTCTTTTTCAATGGATTGATAAGACGTGAAAAACTCACTGGGTTCTGGTTATCGTTTCTTTGCGCGTTGGGCAGATATATCCTACTGCTATGCTATTTGGATTATTCTGCTTATTCTAACATTGGTTACACTGAGCACATTCTATGTAGTCAATAATCTTGGTGTTCATACAGATACGACCGATATGCTATCCGAAGAGGTTCCTTTTCGCGCAAATCATATCCGTTATCGACAATCGTTTCCTCAATATGAGGATACGTTGTTGCTGGTATTGGATGCTCCCACACCTGAACAAGCACATATAGCAGCAAAACGTTTTACTCGTTATTTGCAGGATGATGTTACACAATTTCCTGCTACTTACTATTTAACCGGAGAGCCTTTTTTTGAGCAGAATGGATTGTTCTACAAGGATTTGTCCGAGTTAGGCCGACTTACTGATTATTTGGCTGCGGCGCAGCCACTGATCGCACGTTTGGCTGAGAGTCCCACTCTATCCACATTTTCTTCGGTTTTGACAGATGCAGTTGAGGAATTACGCAAGGGGCGAGAATTGGAACTGGAGCCAGTGCTCAGTGGTATCAGCGCAACGCTGGATGCCCGGTTCACTGGCAAATCCCGGGCGCTATCATGGCAGGCGCTATTAGGTGGGGAAGCACAAAAAGATACCTATCAGGAATTGATTATCGTAAAGCCCAAGCTTGATTATTCCCAAATATTTGCTGCTGAAGGACCTATTGACGCAATTCGTACTACAGCGCAGAAGATGGGGTTTGCTCCAAATGCAACTGAAAAATTGCGTATTACAGGAGAGGTGGCACTGGCTCATGATGAACTTAATAGTGCAATGCACGGAACTCAAGACGCCGGGTTGCTGGCACTGATCATGGTTGCTGCGGTACTGCTGATTGCATTTCGTTCTGTAGGTGCAATCTTTACAATCATAGTGAGTTTATTGCTTGGTTTGTTGTTGACAGCCGCTTTTGCAACCCTTGCCGTCGGCTATTTAAACCTGATCTCTATTGCATTCGCGGTATTATATATAGGGCTGGGTGTTGATTTTGCGGTTCATTTTCTGCTTCGGCTTGAAGAAATTAGAAGGACTGATCAGACCACTGTTCCAGAAGCGGTATATAAAACAGGCGGCGATATGGGACAATCGCTGCTCATCTGTGCATTGACTACTGCGATCGGTTTTTATGCTTTTATGCCAACGACTTATCGAGGTGTTGCAGAGCTGGGTTTAATCTCGGGAACGGGTATGCTCATAAGTTTTCTGATCACGATCACAATGATACCCGCCTTACAAAAGCTTTTTCCGATTCAGATCAGGAAATCATCCTCTTCGGTTCGATTGGTCGATAAAATACTGGACCTGCCAGGGCGTTCACGCAAGCTCGTGTACAGCGTGACCAGCGTCGCTATACTGGCGTCTATTTTTGCCTTGCCACATATCAAGTTTGATTACAATTTATTGAATTTGAATAATCCGAGTGCAGAATCAGTCAAAACTTTTCAGGAGTTGTTGAGAGGTACCGAAGATTCACCTTGGCATATCAATATATTGGTCGATGATTTTCAGGAAATAGGGCAAATAGTAAAGCAGTTAAGCACCCTGCCCGAAGTTAAAAGAGTTGTCAGTATATTGGATATGGTGCCTGAGGAACAGGAAGAGAAGGGCCTTTTGATCGAAGAGATGGCAATGATTCTGGGACCCATTTCTTATTCTCCCACGGCATTTCTGATTCCGAATCCGCATACAGTTGCGCAGCAGAGAATGGCGCTGGATCAGTTAAGAATCGCATTAAGTCAATTCGTTGTTGAGCAACCGGAACATGCCGCCGCAGTTTCTGCTCGTGCATTACAGGAATCGATTGCGAATTTGCTCATGCAGCTGGGCAAGCCCGCATTGGAAAATGGCGAAGCAAAACAACAATTATTGCTTGCAGTTAATAATGATTTGCTTAGCTTGTTACCGGGCGCTATCGAACGTCTGCAGTTGGCCTTGGAGGCGCAGCCATTTTCGCAAGAAGCGTTACCGGCGTCAGTGACTGATCTTTGGTATGGTAAGGATAATGTGTATCGTATTGCAGTTTATCCATCAGAAAATATTAATGACAATGATGCCTTGCGCCGGTTTGTTCGTGCTGTGCAAGAAATTACCCCTAATGCCACGGGCGTTCCTGTTATTAGTTTGGAAGCAGGAGAGGCGGTAGTCGATGCATTTTTTCATGCGTTCTCGCTCGCACTGATTGGTGTCATATTAACGATCTGGATTATGCTTCGAAGCGCTACTGCTACTTTTATGGTGCTAATTCCGCTATTAATCGCAATATTGTTAACCGGAGCCAGTACAGTAGTGATGGATCTGTCGTTTAATTTTGCCAATATTATCGCGTTGCCGTTATTGTTGGGAATTGGGATCGATAGTAGCTTGCATATGGTATATAGAAGCCGGAGTGCTGGTGCGGATTATGAAAATCTGCTACATACCAGCACGGCACGTGCCATTTTCTACAGCGCGCTGACAACTCTTGTAGGATTTGGCAGTCTTATATTCTCCATTCATCAGGGTACATCCAGCATGGGGCAGCTGTTAACTATAGGACTGCTGTTGACTTTGGTCTGTGTTCTGATTATTTTGCCGGTATTGCTGCAATCAGCAAGCGGCAAGAAAGAGATCAGTGCTTAAATCTTCTTTATTCTGGTTTTGCCGAATCATTTCTCGTTAAAGCGGCGGCGAAGAAACCATCCGTTTGATGTAGTTTAGGAAATAACTGCAAAAATTCACCGGTATCCAGCAGTATTTTTTGCTGAGACAGCAGCTCAGCGCAATTCAACAGGTTAAACTGGGGATGCGCGGCCAGAAATTCGTTAATGACAGTTTGGTTTTCTTCCGGTAAAAAGCTGCATGTTGCATACACCAACCGCCCGCCCGGTTTTAGCAAACTGGCGGCTGCAGAAAGAATGGCAGCCTGCTTGGTTTTGAGTTCATCAATACTGTGGGGTGATTGGCGCCATTTTAAATCGGGATTGCGGCGCAGTGTCCCGAGACCGCTGCAAGGAGCGTCTATCAATACACGATCAATTTTTCCAGCCAGTCGTTTGACCTTGATATCATTCTCATTTGTGATTCGTTGTATATGCAGATTGGATAAGCCTGAACGTTTGAAGCGCGGTTTCAAGTTGTTCAATCTTTTTTCGGAGACATCAAAAGCATAAATACGCCCTTTTGAATTCATTAAAGCGCCCAGCAGTAATGATTTACCGCCCGCACCGGCGCAAAAGTCGACAACCATTTCGCCGCGCTTGGGTGCCAGCAAATAGCCCAGTAATTGGCTTCCTTCATCTTGCACTTCTATTTTTCCCGATAAGAAAAGTGCATGGCGATTAATCGCAGGTTTCCCGACAAGTCTGATGCCACAAGGGGAGTAAGGTGTCGCCTCGGCATTAATGCCTTCCTGCTTGAGCGTTTCCAGCACCTCACCGCGTTTGGCGAGGATGGTATTGACCCGGAGATCAAGTGGCGCGGATTTTTGTAGCGAGAGCCCCAAATCAAGAATATCCGTGTCGGGCATGAAATGTTGTAGTTTCTCTACCAGCCATGCGGGAAATTCGGCCTGAGTCGCCAAGGGAAATATATCCGGTTTGATAGCTTTAATCTCTGACAGCCATTTAGTCTCCACTTCGCTGATCAGCGATGCTAACTCGCGTAAATTCATTCCTTGAAGCTTAACCAGATACGCTAATATCAATGCGCGTGGCGTTACAATTTTTACCAGACTTTCAAGAAAAAAACGGTGCCGCAAAATATCAAAAACTGCTTCTGCAATGAATGCGCGATCCTGAGCTCCTAGCATTGGATTATCCCGAAAGAAACGCCGCAAGATTGCATCGGCCGGATACTCCAGAGGAAGTATAGTACGTAGGGCAACAATCGCTGCGTCCAGCTGAGAAGAAGTAAAATGCATTGATTTCCTGATGTGTAGTTGTAGCTGAAAGATCGGATTAGTAATCAGCTTTGTAGCTGATATTAATTCCGGTTACTATTTTTTCGATTTCACGGCCATTCTCTTCAATCGAAACAATGCGGACAGGGAGCATATGATTGTTTTGCGCAAGCCACAAGATCCTTTTGAGCTTTGAGTTTTTATCTTCTTGGCGGGTCAATACAATAGTTTTCATTTTCCCGAGCGGAGTATTGAGTGTTTCTTTGGTGATGGTATAACGTGATAACACCAAACCATGCCCATTGGTAATGTGGCGTTCTACATGGTGCTCAGGTAAGGGGGTAAACATAAAATTATAAGATAAACTTAAGCGGTCGAGAGTGCCTTTGGGTAGTTTTTCTTGCGCTTTGTGTTTCTGATGACTTAAAGTGACAGTGTGATTTTCCCAATCAAATATGGCCATGCTGGGTTCTTTTTTTCCGCGTTTTTCATAAGCGCGAGAAGGCCGCAATCCATTTTCAGTAATCATTCCTTCGCTATGACGCATGATACTGTTGGGCTCTAAAAGCTTGAAAATTCCCGTGGCTTGAGCTTCGCTATTAATGCTATAACTATAGCGGCCGTCGTCCATATGTTTGATTTCCATAACCTCATTGATTTCTCCTTCACCGATATCTGTTGTCACGGCATAGTTAATTTCAATGCGGGAAGGTATATCCGTTGCATAAACCGGGACTGAGAAGCTTAATACCCATACTAGAAGTGCCGCGGATGAAAGTTTCATTTGGATAGTCCCGGTGAATAAAGTGTAATTTCACAAATACTGGAATCCAGCACTTCAACGTGATTTTCATTCATTATGATCCGATCTTCCATAAACCACCGTACAGCTAGGGGGTAGATAAGGTGTTCCTGCTGCAAAACCCGGGTGGCCAATGTTTCTTCGGTATCACTGGGTAATACAGGAATAGCCGCTTGAATTACAATGGGGCCATGATCCAGCTGCGGAGTGACAAAATGTACCGTGCAACCATGAATTTTAATACCTTCTTGCAATGCGCGCGCATGCGTCCCCAAACCTGGCAAGGCGGGTAACAATGAAGGATGAATGTTCATTAACCGGCCTTGATAACGTTGCACAAAGCGATCGCTCAGTATACGCATGAAGCCAGCCAGCGCAACCAGCTTTGGCTGATACGCATCGATGCACTCTGCCAATGCGG
Organism: Nitrosomonas ureae; assembly: GCF_001455205.1. Lineage (NCBI taxonomy): Bacteria > Pseudomonadati > Pseudomonadota > Betaproteobacteria > Nitrosomonadales > Nitrosomonadaceae > Nitrosomonas > Nitrosomonas ureae. The sequence goes on along the minus strand of NZ_CP013341.1, from coordinate 493,263 downwards.
TATCAAAAGCTTGTCGGTCGGGATAAGAGCGGTGATCAATAACGATCGTTTCAACACCATAATTTCTGGCGGTCTCTAAACCCATTGCATCGGGATTGCTACTGATTACAGTAACGCGATCGATTTGCGCTCTGGCTTCCAGCAACGATTGCATATTGCTGCCACGTCCGGAGATCAGAATAACCAGTGATTCCATGTCTTGTAATGACAATACTTCAAACTATAACAGTGGGTGCTTGACTAGATGCGCGTGACTTGATTTCACCGATTTGCCACACGGTTTCACCTTCAGCACCGAGAATTTGGATTGCGCTGTCGGCATTTCCCGGTGCGACCACGATCACCATGCCAATTCCGCAATTAAACACGCGGGCCATTTCGTATTCTGCAACATTACCTTGCTGTTGCAGCCAGTGAAATAGCGACGGCATTTCCCATGAATTTTTGTGTAATACGGCCATAACTTTTTGTGGCAGAATACGCGGTATGTTTTCAATCAACCCCCCACCGGTAATGTGCGCTAGTCCTTTGACAGGTAATTGTTGAATCAGCTTCAATATTGGTTTTACATAAATATGCGTTGGCGCCATGATGATATCAGCGATGGTTTTTCCAGCAAGATTACTTGATAGATCAATGCAATTCTGTTCGATAATCTTGCGAATTAGTGAATATCCATTGGAATGCGCGCCACTGGAAGCCAAGCCCAGTACAATATCACCGTCCTGAATTGTGCTTCCATTAATTATTTGATCTTTCTCAACAATTCCAACAGCAAATCCGGCCAGATCGTACTCATCACGGGGGTACATTCCGGGCATCTCTGCCGTTTCACCGCCGATCAGTGAGCAGCCTGCCAATTCACAGCCTTTGGCAATACCGCTGACGACTGCTGTGGCCGTTTCTACGTTCAATTTCCCGCAAGCAAAATAATCGAGGAAAAATAACGGTTCGGCACCTTGCACCAGAATATCGTTCGCGCTCATTGCAACCAGATCGATACCTATCGTGTCATGCCGCTTCAGTTCAAAAGCCAGTTTAAGTTTGGTGCCTACTCCGTCCGTACCGGATACCAAAACAGGGTTTCGATATTTCTTGGAAATTTCAAACAAAGCCCCAAAGCCACCGATTCCGGTGATTACTTCAGGGCGCAATGTACGCTTGGCAAGTGGTTTGATATTTTCAACCAGGCGATCGCCTGCCTCGATATCTACACCGGCGTCACGATAAGATAGTTGTTTTGCATCAGGATGATCAGAGTTAGAAGGAATCAAATTAAGTTCTCGCGTAGTTACTGAATAAAAGCTGCTTAAAGTTGCAATTTTAACGCAAATGAAACATGTGCATGAGATGGATGTAAAAATTCATTCGGCAGTTGATTTTGATACCACTTGTTAAAAAGGGAATCAAACCGGGGTGATGGGTTGATTATTGCTTTCTTTTTCTGAAGCTTCCGAATGATTGTTATTTTGACGGTGGGGGGGAAACTATATTGTTGATCTTACAAGATTCCTAGCCCTGTTTGCAAATGACAATCGAGGTTGTTCAGAAGTTCTTACGGATATGCCACGAGCTTTTTAGAAGAATATTGGGAGCGGGCTTTGAATATTGCATTTTAGATTTTTTAAGCGCTTATTTATTTGAATCAGCGGATAGTGACTACTACTAATTCAATAGTCATGTTGTATATATATTACACAACGAATTGTAATGTAAATTAACCGCTGTTTTAATTTTTCAATATGATTCAATTACAGTATATTGTAATTAAATTGAATATTTGATTGCTATAAAAATAGGCCTTAATACCTGGAACGAGTAATTTGTTTAATAGGGTGATCGCGCAATGTTAAAAAGTATCATCGGCCTAGCCCTTCTATTGATTGCAATTAATGGATACTCGCAGCAAACACTGAAGTTTGATGGTGTCAATGATGACTCAATTGTGAACTCTGATTCGATAACAGGTGCTTCTGCGATAACAACGAGAGAATTATCCAACGTTTCCGAATCCGGGTTCATCGAACAACCAAAGTCATCATTTGCGTTATTGGGTGCTGTGGTACCACCCGCGACAGCGATGCGGTTATCCTGGCAGCCCAATCAATCCTCGGATGGCCTTTCCATGCCAACCCCCATTCTGGTCGTTAATGGTGCTCTGTCAGGGCCTGTGCTCTGTCTAACAGCTGCGATTCATGGGGACGAATTAAATGGTATCGAGATTGTAAGACGTGTGCTTCATGGCACTGATCCTGAGAAATTATCCGGAACTATTATTGGCGTACCTATTGTAAATCTGCAAGGTTTTCAACGATCTTCCCGCTATCTGACAGATCGTCGTGACCTTAATCGTTTTTTTCCGGGAAATCCTCAAGGTAGTTCCGCTTCACGGATTGCATATTCATTTTTTAAAGAGATCATCAGTCATTGCAACTTTCTTGTTGATTTGCATACAGGTTCAGCGCATCGTACCAATCTGCCACAAGTCAGAGCCAATCTTCTGCTATCCAGCGTGGCTGAATTTGCTCAGGCTTTTGGAGTATCCGTAATTCTTCATAGCGAAGGTTCTGCAGGAATGTTGCGTCATGCTGCCGTTGAAATTGGAATTCCCTCGGTAACTTTAGAAGCGGGAAAATCCATGACATTGCAAGAACCAGCTGTTCAATATGGCGTTAAAAGCATTCAAACCCTGCTGGATAGGATGAACATGCTGGAAGCAGCTCAGCCACTAGAGGCTCCGGATTCAATTTACTATCATTCAGCGTGGGTGCGCGTAAATCATGGCGGCATTCTTCTGGGCAATGTCAGATTGGGAGATAAAATTAACAAAAATGATATCCTTGGTATTGTCACCGATCCCATTACCAATATGCGCAGCGAGATAATTTCACCCCATAACGGTCGGATTATCGGTATGGCAATTGATCAAGTGGTTATGCCCGGCTTTGCTGGCTTTCATATCGGCATTCAGGAATCCGAAGAAAGATCCGCCAGGCTTAATCATAATAAGGATCAAAAAGTCATTGTTCAGCACATATCTACAGCGCCGGAATCTGAATAATCCGCAAAATTGCAATTAAAAAATTAGAGATGCTCAAGCAAGTAACTGAACAACTGGAAGATCTTTTTTATTTAAACTCCAGTCCCTTATTTCACATATCTCATTAGTTGATTTACTTAAATCAGCCAGATTTTACATCCTGGTTCTTGATTAGACGTACATAATAATTACCATCTACGCCCAATTTCTCGAAAGTAATATTCTCAGCTTAAGTGAAGATTAGATTAGTAGTAGAGCGTTGCGTAAAACAGAAGAATTCCGAGTGTAAGTGAATAGCAGTTTTGTCATGCAAAATCTCACTGGGATAACTGAAGCATTTATGGATGCCAAAACTATGATAAATAGCATATCATGGTGCGTTTTTAGCAGCAAAAAGTGGCGCAGGAGTGGTATGATCAATGCTGAATTCGTTGCAATGATACCGCCCTTGGGCGGTATTCGTTTTTTTCTTTCCAGGAACCCTTAGACGCTAGCTTCCAGTTTGTGGCAGTTTTTTAATGCAGAGGTCATTCATGTCTTTCAGTATCGCCAATCTGTTATCACAACATCGTACCGATAAGTTCGATTTGCACGATCGGTATTTGAATGCCCAGTTGGTCAAGGTTTTGAAAACGATCGGTTATGACCGGAATTATGAGCGTGCGGCGGGGCAGTATCTGTATGATGAACAAGGTAATGAATATCTTGATTTGTTGAGCGGGTTTGGCGTATATGCGTTTGGACGCAATCATCCGACCATCGTCAATGCGTTAAGAGAGGTATTGTCACTGGATATGCCTGATTTGGTGCAAATGGATGTGTCGATTCTGAGTGGTTTATTGGCCAAGGAGATTTTGGCCACAACACCGGATAATCTGGAACGGGTGTTTTTCTGTAATTCTGGGACGGAGGCGGTTGAAGGAGCAATAAAGTTTGCGCGTTACGTTACCAAGCGCAATCGGATTATTTGTTGCGATCATGCCTATCATGGGTTGACGATGGGGGCCTTGTCGTTGAACGGCGAGCAAATTTTCAAGGATGGTTTCGGTCCATTGTTGCAGGATTGCGGTTCGGTTCCATTTAATGATCTCGTGGCATTGGAGAAGGCCTTGAGCAATCGCGAAGTGGCCGCTTTTATTGTCGAACCGATTCAGGGCAAAGGGGTAAACATCCCGGATGATAACTATCTGCCCGAGATTGAGCGCTTATGTAAGAAATACGGTACCTTGTTTGTCGCGGACGAAATTCAAACCGGACTTGGACGTACCGGTAAATTCTGGGCCATTGAGCATTGGGGCGTGAAGCCCGATATGATATGCATGGCCAAGGCGTTATCCGGTGGGTTCGTGCCGGTCGGTGCAGTGGCTATGACGCAGCAGGTTATGGATAGCGTGTTTAATCGCATGGATCGGGCAGTCGTGCACGGTTCTACCTTTTCCAAAAATAACATGGCGATGGCGGCTGGTTTGGCGAGCCTGGAGGTGATCAGAACTGAGAAACTGGTGGAAAACAGCGCGAAAATTGGTGATGAGCTGATCGGCAGGCTCAATGCCTTGACAAGTCAGTATGAGTTTTTGAAAGGAGCCCGTGGCAAAGGTTCGATGATTGCAGTTGAATTCAAGTCACCCAATAGTTTTTCGTTGAAAGCTGCGTGGATGATGTTGGAAGCTGCTAATAAAGGGCTGTTTTGCCAGATGATCACGATTCCCTTGTTTAAAGAGCACAGAATTCTGACGCAAGTGGCGGGACACGGCATGAATGTGATCAAACTTTTGCCTCCCCTTACTTTGACTCAGAAAGATTGCGACCACATCATGTGCGCATTGACCAAGACCATCGCGGATACGCATCAAGTGCCGGGTTCTATTTGGGAGCTTGGCAAAAATCTGGCCAGCCATGCGCTAAAATCAAAAGCTGGTTAATTCATTTTGTATGAACACTGAATATTCCGGAAGCTTACATTATCTCTGGTGGTTGTTATTAGCTTGCGTAGCAGGTGGGCTGATTTATCTGCTCAGTCCGATCCTGACTCCTTTTTTATTGGCTGCAGTGATAGCGTATATCTGTAATCCGATGGTGAGCTACATGGCTGACAGAAAAATACCGCGGACGGTAGGTGCGGTACTGGTTATGCTGTTGTTGCTTGGAGTGTTTGCCGCTTTGATTTTGATTATGGTGCCTTTGTTTGAGAAAGAGGCGAACCGGCTGTTGGATAAAATGCCGGCATATTTGGATATGCTGAAGAATCATGTGATCCCTTGGCTGGAATCAAGACTGGATATCAGCCTGCAGCCGGATATGAATGTATTAAAGGAAGCGCTTTCCGAACACTGGAAAAGCGCCGGAGGCGTGGCCGCAAAGATGCTGCCTTCCTTGACCAGCGGAGGAATGGCGGTTGTTGAGTTTCTGGTCAATCTGTTATTGGTGCCGGTCGTGTTGTTTTATCTGTTACGTGATTGGGATATGTTGGTCAAACTTATCGATGAAATGATCCCGCGGTATTGGCATGATCAGATTTCTCAGTTAGCGCGGGAGACTGACCGCATTCTGGCGGAATTTCTGCGCGGCCAATTATCAGTGATCTTATTAATGAGTATTTGTTATATCACCGGGCTTTGGTTGGCAGGACTGGAATTTGCGTTACCCATTGGTTTGGTGGCGGGTATTCTCGTGTTTGTGCCTTATCTGGGGATGATTGTTGGTTTAATGCTGGCGACCTTTGCCGCTATGATGCAATTCCAGGATTGGAGCGGCGTGATTACGGTGTGGGCTGTTTTTGGTATCGGTCAAATGCTTGAAGGCATGCTGATCACGCCTTGGCTGGTGGGCGACCGGATTGGACTGCATCCGGTTGTCGTTATTTTCGCTTTAATGGCATTTGGTCAATTATTTGGCTTCTTTGGAATCCTCCTGGCGTTGCCGGTCAGCGCGGTGATGCTAGTCTGGTTGCGGCATTTGCGGCAGCGTTATTTGGGAAGTGATCTCTATAATTCGTAGCAATTTTTTAGATCGGATTATGACGATTAGATAATGAACATGCAACAGATGCTGTTAGACATTAATCCTCTACCGTTACCTACGCTGGAGAATTTTCTGCCAGGGCGCAATGCGGAACTGATGTACATGTTAAGAAGTATTCTGTCTGGAAAAGAAAAAGAATGTTTTGTTTATTTATGGGGTAATTCTGGTTGTGGCAAGAGTCATTTGTTGCGGGCGATTGTCACAGCTTATGCACGAAAAAACGCAAAAGTGGTATATAGCTGCGCTGAGAATCATTATCCCTTTCGTGGTGACAGTGCGGCAGATTGTTTCGCACTTGACGACATTGATGGTCTGGATGCTTCAGGGCAGGCGGAACTATTTAGTCTGTATAATCGGTTGCGCGAAGATGGTCATGCATTATTGCTGGTAAGCGGATCCACTGCGCCGGCGTATTTGGATATGCGGCAGGATCTGGTCACCCGCTTAGGCTGGGGATTAGTGTATCAGGTGCATGAGCTAACGGAAGAAGAAAGAGTACAGGCGATGCAGACTCATGCTGCGGATTGCGGTTTTACTTTGTCACAGGAAATTTGCGTATATTTATTACGCCATGGTCGACGCGATTTACCGTCGTTGATGATGACATTGGATGCGCTGAATCGTTATTCTCTGGTTCATCAGCGTCCCATAACTATACCTTTGTTACGAGAATTATTACGGGTGGATTCATGAATTTAGCATTATTTGATCTGGATAACACGTTAATCGCAGGTGATAGTGATTTTCAGTGGGCACAATTTTTGATAGAAAAGAAAGCGTTGGATCGTGAGTTGCACGAGGCCAAGAATATTGAATTTTATGAGCAGTATAAAGCGGGAACGCTGGATATACACGAGTTTCTGGATTTTCAGTTAAAACCCCTGGCACGTCATTCACGTGCCCAATTGGAAGTTTGGCGCAGTGAATTCATGTGTAAGAAAATTATACCGCTGATTGCGCCAGGAACGCGGCAACTAATCGAGCGGCATATGCTGGACAATGATCTATGTATCATTATTACCGCCACGAATAGTTTTGTCACGGCCCCGATTGCCCAGGCGCTTGGCATCAGTCATTTGATCGCGACTGAACCGGAAGAGAAAGATGGGGAATTTACGGGCCGGGTGTCTGGAACACCTTCTTTCAGGGAAGGAAAAGTTGAGCGATTGGAGAAATGGCTGGATGCGCACAATCTGACCTGGTTATCGTTTCTCCGTAGCTGGTTTTATAGCGATTCACTCAATGATTTGCCTTTGCTCTGCAAAGTAACGCACCCGGTTGCCGTCGATCCGGACCCTACATTGAAGAGCCACGCAGAAAGCAATGGCTGGCCGATAATCAGTCTGCGCTAATCTTCCCGCCTTAATTGCGGAAACAAAATGACATCACGAATGCTCGGGCTGTCAGTTAACAGCATGACCAAGCGATCGATGCCGATACCTTCGCCGGCTGTGGGCGGTAAGCCGTATTCCAATGCACGGATGTAGTCTGCGTCATAATGCATGGCCTCACTATCGCCAGCATCCTTGGCTTTGGCCTGCTCCAGGAAACGTGCCGCTTGATCTTCCGGATCGTTCAATTCAGAAAATCCATTAGCGATTTCACGCCCGGCAATATACAGCTCAAAACGATCGGTGATATCAGGATTGTTGTCGTTACGCCGCGCTAAAGGAGATACTTCCGCCGGATAATCAACGATGAATGTGGGTTCAAACAACAAATGTTCGGTAGTTTCATCGAACAGCGATAGTTGCAAGCCACCCAGGCCATCGTTGGGATTGTAGTGAATTTTCAATGCGTTCAATTCTTCGATCAGATAATTACGATCATTCAATTGTGCGGCGGAATAGTGCGAATGGAATTTCCGGATAGCTTGGATGATGGTCAAGCGCATGAATGGTTTGGATAAATCCATTGTCTTGCCTTGGTAGGTAAGGTGCGTGGTGCCCAGTACTTTTTGCGCTGTATGGGCGAGCATTTGCTCGGTGAAGTCCATCAGGTAGATATGGTCCTGATAAGCTTCATAGAATTCCAGCATGGTAAACTCAGGATTATGCCGTGTGGAGATTCCTTCATTGCGAAAATTGCGATTGATTTCAAAAACTTTTTCCATGCCGCCGACAACCAGACGTTTCAGGTACAGCTCGGGGGCGATGCGCAAGAATAGCGCCATATCCAGCGCGTTATGATGGGTGGAAAAGGGTCTTGCCGATGCGCCTCCGGGAATCGGGTGCATCATTGGCGTTTCAACTTCCAGATAATTGCGCTCGACAAAGAATTCACGAATTGCCTGGATAACTTTGGAACGAATAGTGAATACCCGGCGCGTTTCTTCGTTAGTAATCAAATCAAGGTAACGTTGACGATATTTTTGCTCCTGATCGGCCAAACCATGAAATTTCTCCGGCAAAGGGCGCAAGGATTTTGTTAGCAATTGTAAATCAGTGACGCGAATGGAGAGTTCGCCTGTTCTGGTTTTGAATAAAATGCCTTGCGCGCCCAGGATATCACCCAAGTCATAATGCTTGAATGCTGCGTGTGCAGCTTCTCCGGTATGATCGTTCGAGATATACAACTGAATGCGTCCACTCATATCCTGTATGGTTGCAAAGCTGGCTTTACCCATGACGCGCTTAAGCACCATGCGCCCTGCTATTTTTACCCCAATTGCCTGTTCTTCCAGTCTTTCTTTGGGGAACGCATCAAATTGTTGATATAACTCTGAAGCTAAATGATCGCGTCTGAATGTATTGGGGAAAGCATTGTTGATCTGACGTATTTCAGTCAGCTTGGCGCGGCGTTCAGCAATAATTTGATTTTCATCAAGACTGATCGGTGGATTTTCTTGCATCATATTATGGTGTGGTATAGGAAATATACTTTAAGACAAGTTACTGCTTGATAGTATTGTTTGCTCAATTCAGTTTCTGGTTTTGTTATTTTACGTGACTAAGGCGATGGGTTTATTTTCAGAGTATGCCCGGTGATGCATTGCTTTATGAGGTGTACCCAGATGTGTGATTTATCACAGCGCTTTGTTGTGATATAGCCTAAATTGCCAGCATTTTTCGCGTATGCGATATTAACTGATAAATCAGGCGCTTTCTAGTTCTTTATAGATACGCACAGAAGCTTCACGATAAATTAACAGAATTTAGGTCATGAAATTTATGAAAATTTCACAATAAATGAGTAAGAATAGGTTGTCTGATTTTTCTCTTAATTTGTAGGCATAAATGTTTACTGAAGCGATGCAAAACTTATTGCCTAGCAATCGTATTAAAGTACTTCTGATTGATCCGCATCCGATTGTTCTATTTGGATTAAGCGTTATCCTCGAAGAGGAGGACAGCCTGGAAATTGTGGATGCGTTGCATTCAGTAGATCGTATTAAGAATGTTTTGAAGCTGAAGAAGCCAGACATTGTGTTGATTGACCCCCATAGCCCTGGTTTTGATGGGCTTAATCAAGTCAAGCAAGTCCAAACAGCGCTTGGAGGCGAAGTCAGAATAGTGGTTTATACCGCAACAGTCAACCAGTCTGAGACCTGTGATCTGATCAGAATGGGAGTCAAAGGTATTCTGCTCAAAGAAATGCCAGTTTCACTAATCCCGCAATGTTTAAAGAAAGTGCATGCAGGCGGCGAATGGCTGGATCGCCGTTCCATGAGAATGGCGTTTGAACAAATTTTACACCGTGAATCCGCGCATAAAATGATTTCTGCGCACTTATCCAGTCGTGAAATATCTCTGGCTGCTTTAATTGCAAAAGGTTACAGCAGTAAATTAGCCGCGCGGGAACTGCAGATTACCGAAGGTTCGGTGCGGGTTTATCTTAATCGTATTTATTCCAAGCTACATATTTCCAGTCGCCTGCAATTGGCGCTTCTGTTCAGGGAAAAAGGATTGAGTTAGTTGCTCACTCATCTCATAAGTTTTGTAATTAATTGTAAAGCACCTCCAAAATTCTTAATAGCCATATCAGTTCAGTTGCCTGGACAAAGTTGGTTTTTCTGATTTGATTTCAGAATTTTTTCCCATGAATATGAAGTCGTAGCACAAGGGCACAGTCTCAATTCGATACTCAAGCGATTTGATAAGGTGTGCTGATAAATATCGGTAAAATTTAGCAAACGAATATTGTTCTGAATAAACATTTCTGAATGTAAGTAAAATCCTACATTTTATCTTTTTCCAACAAGGAGTTGGAGAATATTCCAAGTTGTGCCTATTTTAATCAGCCATGTTAACAATTGTTAATAGGGTGAATTAACATCTTGTAGCTATTTATCCATCAAACAAATCCTTAATCTTCATTATGCAGGCATGATCATTTTACAAAAATGACATTTGTCGGTGTTGTAATCAGCAGGGAAGGAAGTGACATTCATCAAGTTTGCTTTTATTTGATGGATGTCAATATAAGTTTGACAGGGCCTATACATAATCGAGACGCACCACAAAGTGTGAATTTTAAAAAAATAACTGTAGAGTAGGAGGACATTATCATGAACAATGGAGAGTATGAATCCGATCGGGGCAACATCGCTGATCCGGATTCTCCATCCAATGAATCAAGGCGTGCGTTTTTTAAAACAACGGGTGCCACGATTCTGGCCGCACCGGCCATTTTAACTTCGCGTGAAAGCTCAGCACAAGCCATTCCGGATGAATCGTTACTACCCAGCCCGCCCACCAGGCCTTGGCAAAGAGAATTGCCGGAGGAGGTTGAGCCGTTGGAACAAACTGATTTGTCCGATGACGCTTATCCTCCACAAGGTTCCGCTAATACCGCAAATGGAGAATGCGGGCGTAACGATCATCAGCGTTGGGATGATTTCTTTGGTGCGCATCCGCTTGAATCCGGTCAGGCCGATACTTACGAGCTTCGAGCTGAAGCGATTACGGATTATGAGTTCCATCCGGATTACCCGAAGCAATTGGTGTGGCACTATATCGGTAAAAACTCAAGCGGTGGTGATTACCATAATCCCACCTTTCATGCGCGTTATGGGCGCCCGGTAATAGTGCGTTTATATAATGAGTTACCAAGTAATCATACGGGTTTCGGCACACCGGAGATCAGTATGCATTTGCACAATCTGCATACGCCTTCGGAGAGCGATGGTTTCCCTGGTGATTATTTCAGTGCAACCAAAGCCGGGCCTACTTTGAATGGCCCGGGTCAATTCAAGGATCATTTTTATCCCAATATCTATGCGGGGTACGATGAATTTCCAAAAAGCGTCAAAAACCCCGTGGGTGGCGATAAGCGTGAAGCACTGGGAACGCTGTGGTATCACGATCATTGTCTGGATTTTACCGCACCCAATGCCAACCGTGGTTTGGCCGGTTTTTACTTGCTTTACGATGAGCTGGATTCAGGTGACGAGCATGATCCGAATCCGGCAGCTTTAAGATTGCCCAGCGGTGCTTATGATTATCCGTTGGCATTCCAGGACAAGCGTTTTGACGCTAACGGCATGCATATTTTCGAAGAAATGAGTTCGGAAGGCACACTGGGTGACAAAGTGACGGTCAACGGTATTATTGAACCCATACTCAAGGTGGCAAGCCGTAAATACCGTTTTCGCCTACTTAATGCAGGCATAGCACGTTTTTATCAGTTTCATTTGGTTGCGGCCAACAATGTACAACAGTCTTTCACCTATATCGCCAACGATGGTAATTTACTGCCTAAGCCGTTGCTGAACCGCAAGAATGTCCGTCTGGGCGTGGCCGAGCGTGCCGATATCGTAGTGGATTTTTCTTTGTATCCACAAGGTACCGAGCTCTATCTGGTGAATCGCTGGGAGCAAACCAGTTCGCGCGGACCCAAAGGTGTCAAAGCACCGGGAATGAAGGTGCTCAAATTCATCGTTGATCGCGAGCCGGATGAGCCGGATGTCAGTCAGGTTCCGGCCAAGCTGCGCCCGATTCGCAGACCGACCGCTACGGAAATCGCGACGGCTCCGGTCAGGTACTGGCGCTTTGAGCGCAAAAACGGCATGTGGGCGATCAATGACAAATTTGTGAACGTCCGTTCCGCGGGTGCGAATATGGCTATGGGCAGCTTTGAGATCTGGGAACTGGATAATCCGTCCGGCGGCTGGAGTCATCCGGTACATATCCATTTCGAAGAAGGACATATCCTGAATCGTTACGTGGATGGCATCGAAGTGACTGTCCCTGTACATGAGAGAGGACGCAAGGATGTATACGTTTTGGGGCCTAATGAGAAAGTGAGATTATTCATGCGGTTCCGGGATTTTCCCGGTAAGTATGTGATGCATTGCCATAATATGATCCATGAAGACCACGCCATGATGGTGCGCTGGGACATTCTGGGCTAAGAAGAGAGAGGGGGATATCATGAATAAAGAAAATAATGAACCTGTGGGTTCACGCAGGGAAATACTGGCCGGCATGGGATTGGCGGCGTTGGGTCTGATTGGACTGAATTCGGCTTGGCAGAAGCTGGGTTTCACTGAAACTAAGCCTGCGCTTAATCCTAATATCAGAAAATACAAACCGGCGGATAGCGCCACACCGTTTCCGAACGTTACGCTGTATACGCATGAAGGCGAGGCGGTAAAGTTTTATGACGACCTGATCCGCGACAAAGTGGTTGCGATCAACATGATGTATTCGCAATGTTCCGGCATTTGCCCGAAATCGACGGCGAATCTCCGGGAAGTGCGGAATATGCTGGGTGAGCGTGCGGGGCGTGATGTTTTCATGTACTCCATCACGCTGGATCCCAAGCGCGATACGCCGGAATTGCTCAAGCAATATGCTGAGCGCTATGGCATCCAGGATGGCTGGAAATTTCTGACGGGCGCGCCGGAAGATATCGAGTTGATCCGCTACCGGCTGGGTTTTTATGATGTCGAGGAAGACGTGGATAACATCAAGGAAAATCATACCGGCATGGTGCGCATCGGCAATGATGAACGTAAACGCTGGAGCATGGCGCCCGCGTTGTCTGATCCATGGCAAATCATGGCAACCATCAACCATCTGGATCCAAAGGTTGTGCATACCGCTGAGGTGCACACTTAAAAGTACGTGTACGTGTTTAAGTACTAGGGAAGCTTTGAATAAATTCTGTGACAAAGTCAGAGCTTCTTTAATCGCGACAGCAATCAGGAAAATAAAATTTATGTTAGATAGTTATAAGTTTCTTAGAACTATCAATTAACTGGAGGAAGTTGGATCATGAAGCTCTTTAAAATAAAAGAAATTACTGACATAGGCAAGAAAGTGGGTTTTGCTTTGGTCTTTGTAGTGACAATGATGGGATTGAATATGCCATCGGCCAATGCGGCATTGGCCGGAAAAGGTTTAATACATCCGGTGAATCATTTCCCGACTTGGTTTTCCGATAGCGAAGGCACTACCGTGCAACTGTGTCTGGATGGTGATGGTGCAACCGGCATGTGTTTCTTCGATCCTGTAATTCCAGGCAATGCAACCTCGGTAGCGACCGGCTTTGGCGCTGAGGCGTTCTGGTGGTCGGCCGATGCTGCTCTGACTTTGGCAGGAGGAGGACGGGCAAATCTAGTACTGGCTTTGGAGGCAGCTTATGGCGCGGGAGATCCCGCACCGAATGACCAGTTCGCTTTTGGGCGTGTACGTATCCGAGTCGATATTCCGGTTGCTGGCGAATACAAAATCTGGCATCCCTTTCTCAATGAAGCTGATGGTTGCCAACCGGAAATCTATAATGCAACGGCGGGCACGCGCGCTATTAATGTGACCCGAGATACGGGCGGTGCTGCACCGTTTGAAACCATGCTAAGCGGCGAGGTCGGTCCTTTATTGATCTGGGATCCGGCAATTGCGCCGGTGGCGCCAGTCGGTTATGTGGGCGATCCTAACGTTCCGCATGAAGTAATCGGTGGCCATTGCGGTATTGATTATTTCCGCATCGAAGGCCCGGTCGGCGTGGATTTGGATGGCAGCGGGCAAAATTTTGTGGAAACCCATTTATTTTCGGTACAAGGAAAAATTTATGACGAGGCTAATTCCCCACCAGGAATTGAACCTGTGCGCACAACCTATTTCCGCACCACAAATGTAGCCACGGGTAATACGACGGCCCGTATCAATTCATGGGTGAAAGCGCCGACTACTGCAAGCGTTGAGATCGGCGGCATACCTCAAGCCAATCAAAATGGGCCTATGGCATTCGATGGCGAAAATACCTTTTTCAAACGTGCCACGTTAAATGCAGCCAATGGTCTTTCTGTGCCTGATCAAGTAACGATTACTGCCAGGAGCGCCACTGGTTTGGAAACCGTGGAATCGGTAAGTGTCGTTGATCAAGTGAATATTACTTTGGCAACCTGGACCAAGGCGACTGGAGTAATAAGGGTCGTGGCTACTTCGAGCGACAAGATAAATCCAATTGCCGGGGGCACGATTCCTGAGCTTACGTTGCATATAGGAAGCGCAACATTCCCCATGCCGCAAGTGGGTGTTCCCGGACGATATGAAGTGTTGCTGTCGGGGGCGGATGCATTCCTAATACCGCCAGCGCGAGTTACGGTAACGTCTTCACAAGGTGGCAGTGATACTGATGGAATAGCGGATTAGTCAATGCAAAACGATAAGCCCTTGGCTATGGCTATGGCTATGGCTATGGCAAGGGCTTATCAGGGGTCGATAAAGGAGATTACTTGGAGATTTCTTAATTTGTAGTAGTTCAGGCTCGATCTGACAGTGCGAGCTAAGAAATCTTTTCAATCATTGTATTGTCTGCCAGTTCAACCCGGTTTCTACCTTTATGCTTGGCTTGATACAGTGCCTCGTCTGCTTTTTTTAATAACAATTTCTCGTCTAACGTTTTTGCTTCCGCACTGATCGCCACACCCAAACTGATTGTTACCGAGACAAATGTCTCGTTGGCTTTAATTTCTTTGCAAGCGACTGCATTACGAAATCTTTCCGCAGCTCTTAATG
The DNA here is from genome assembly GCF_001455205.1 of Nitrosomonas ureae. Classification (NCBI taxonomy): domain Bacteria; kingdom Pseudomonadati; phylum Pseudomonadota; class Betaproteobacteria; order Nitrosomonadales; family Nitrosomonadaceae; genus Nitrosomonas; species Nitrosomonas ureae. The sequence goes on along the minus strand of NZ_CP013341.1, from coordinate 478,239 downwards.
CGCCATCCTGATTATACGGCGAGATAATCGCCAGAAACTCTTCACCCCCGTAGCGTCCGATGTATTCATGTGAGCGAGCTGATTGAGTCAGCCGGTTGGCGATTTCGCATAAAACCGCATCTCCTGCAAGATGGCCGTAAGTGTCGTTGATGGCTTTAAAGTGATCGATATCAATCATGATAATTGCAATGCCATAGCCCCCGCGTTTGGCACGCTGGATTTGTTTGTGCAGAATGTCAAATATACCGGGACGGTTGAATAAACCAGTCAGTGCATCGTGCGTGACACGTTGTTCGAGTGATTTTTTCTGTGCCTTAAGCTGTTTGTTTAATTTTACTCCTTGATATAACTGGTTTTTCTCAATCAGAACGGATATTTGACTGGCGATTTGCAACGCCAGATCCTGATGTGAATGTAAATCTTTGTAAACACTTTTATCGCGACTGGAAAAGAAAATAAACCCGATCGGTTTGCCGCCGGCGAGCAAGGGGCAAATGAGGCAGGAACGGATACCTTCACTAAAAATGGCTTGCGTAAGGCGGGATTTTGAGTGTTTCTCCAAATACGAGTTTAAATCATCGATAACGAGCATCTCTCTAGGGTTTGTGATTGCTAGAACGCTGTGGTCAGACGCGGGAATAGTGAGTCCGATATTTAATATCAATGGATCGTATTTGGCACGTGACCAATGTAATTTAAGTTTGTTTCCATCATTCTCGAGCAGTGCCAGACTAATCCGATCGTAAGGCAGGTGGTCCTGAAAAGATTCATAGATATGGTTCAAAACATCGATTAGATGAAGATTGTGGTTGCATTCGACCATAATCTTATAAAGGGATTGACTCCTTTCCAGTTGTTTCTGAAGATAACCGGATAATTTCTCCAGTGATTTTCCAAGTTGACCAATTTCGTCATTTCCGGTTGGAATATCTGATGTGAAATCACCTTGGGACATTGCTTCAGCCGCCTTGAGTAGTGCCCGGATTCGATTATTCTTTTTCATTTCTCTCGTAACCCATTCAATGGTAATGTTCTTTCAATCAAGACAGTTAAGTGCGCATTCTGCTCATTTTCCCATCAGCATTTGAGTGATCGACTGGTCATTAATTCACTGGATTCTATTTTCCTCCAAAACACAAGAATGATGGAATGTCTTTGTGGGGAAATATTTTTAAGATAACGTCTGACCATAAAGTATTTAAGTACCGTCAGTGCTAAAATCTTTAATCGAATTTAAGAATAATGTAAAAAACAAGATGATAGGGATTTTAGTGATCACACATGAAGATTTGGGCGATCATTTGATTCGTTGTGCAAGTCATGTGGTGGGTATGAAACCGCGCCAGTTGTCGCATTTAAGTGTTTTTACCCAAGATGCCCCTGAAGTTGTATTAATTAAAGCGCGTAAATTGATAGAACAGCTGGATAGTGGCGATGGTGTGCTGCTATTGGGTGATATGTTAGGTGCGACACCCTGCAACATCGCCAGTCGATTGGTGCAGCCTGGTAAAGTGGAATGCCTTGCTGGTGTTAACTTACCGATGCTGGTGCGGGTGATAACGTATCGCAATGAGCCGTTATCGGATGTCATAGAGAAAGGACTAAGTGGCGGGCAGAGTGGGGTGATACAAATTAATGCGGAAGAGTCTAGTCATGCAAATTAAAGAAGTCGAAATTATTAACAAGTTGGGCTTGCATGCGCGGGCATCAGCAAAACTGACCAAACTGGCAAGTCAATTTAAAAGCGAAGTCTGGGCGACGCGCAATAGCCGTCGTGTCAATGCGAAAAGCATTATGGGCGTGATGACGCTGGCGGCCAATAAAGGTTCGCGCATACAGCTCGAAACCACAGGCGATGACGAGATTGAGGCGATGACAGCACTGGTCGCATTGGTTGAAGATTATTTTGGTGAGAGCGAATGAGCTTTATTTTACATGGCATAGGCGTATCCGAAGGCATTGCAATTGGTCACGCGCATCTGGCTGATCCCGCTGCTTTGGAGGTGGCACATTATTTGATTCCAAAGAGTCAGATAGAGAAGGAAATTGCACGGCTGGACAGTGCTTTTGCTGTGGTGCGGAAAGAATTTGAGGCGTTACAGCAATCTGTTGCGGACGGGCATGCACGTGCGGAGTTTAGTGCATTTCTGGATTTGCATTTGATGATCCTGGATGACCCGATGCTGTCAGAGGCCACACGCAGCATGATTGCGCAGACTTATTGCAATGCCGAGTGGGCCTTAACGCAACAGATGCAGGAATTGTTGGTGCAGTTCGAAGCCATTGAAGATGCCTATTTGCGTGAACGCAAAGCCGATGTGAAGCAAGTGGTTGAACGTATACTCAAAGCGATGTTGGGACGCCCTGGCCACTTACCGGTTGTGACGAAGTTGGCGGGTGACAGCATTTTGGTTGCGCATGACTTAAGTCCTGCCGATGTGATGCAGTACAAGCAACATCAATTCATTGCTTTCCTGACTGATTTGGGCAGCCAGACATCGCATACCGCGATTGTTGCGCGCAGTCTCAATATCCCCTCGATCGTGGCCTTGCATCACGCACATCAGTTGATTCTGGAGAATGACTGGTTGATTGTCGATGGAATTCACGGCATCGTAATTGTAAATCCGGATAAATATGTTCTGGATGAATACCGTCTGCGGCAAAGCCAGCTTGAACTCGAAAGAAAGAAACTACAACGCCTTAAAAGTGTTGCTGCGGTGACACTGGATGGGACGCAAATTGATTTATACGCCAATATTGAACTGCCTGAGGATATTGCGCAGGTCAAGGAAAGCGGAGCTACCGGCATCGGGTTGTTTCGCAGCGAATTTTTATTTCTGAATCGCGATGATTTACCGGGTGAAGATGAACAATTTGAAGCGTACCGCACGGTAGCGGTGAAAATGCATAAATTGCCAGTCACCATACGCACATTCGATTTGGGCGCAGACAAAAGCCTCAAGGGCAGCGAGCAAGTGGCGACTAATCCGGCGCTGGGTTTGCGTGCCATTCGATTGAGTTTGGCGGAACCCAAAATGTTTCACAAGCAATTGCGTGCTATTTTGCGCGCTTCCAAGTACGGCGATGTGCGTATCCTGGTACCGATGCTGTCGAATGTTGCGGAAATCGATCAAACATTGCACTACATCGAGTATGCCAAGCAGACTTTGCGCGATGACAAGATTCAATTTGACGAGCATATTAAAGTCGGTGGGATGATCGAGATACCGGCAGCTGCCCTGTGTCTGGAGACGTTCATGCGCAAGCTGGATTTTTTGTCGATCGGCACTAACGACTTAATTCAGTATACCTTGGCGGTTGACCGGATTGATGATGCTGTGGCGCATTTGTATGATCCCTTTCATCCGGCCATACTCTGGTTGATTTCGCATATCATTCAGAGTGCCAATCGCGCCAAAGTGCCCGTATCCATCTGTGGCGAAATGGCCGGTGATAAGCAATTCACGCGATTGTTGCTGGGTATTGGATTGCAGCAGTTTTCCATGTATCCATCGCAATTGCTGGCGGTGAAAAACCAGATTCTGAAAAGCCATTTGCCTGATATTATTCCACTCGCGCAAAAAATCATCAAAACGGACCAACCGGAAAAGATGGCTGCGTTGCTGACTAAATTGAATGACTAGCGGAACGTTAAGCAGTGTTTTAGAAGTGGCAGATGCACGGCAGAAAAAGGTGAAAGTCGTAGTTTATACCGATTAAATGAGCATTCTTTAATATCGCAGCGGAATGGTGATAGTTTTTCAATGGCCTGCTAGTGTGCGCTGATTTATTGACGATATAATAGCTGACATAATATTCAGCGTTTCCTTGGAATTCCTCTTTATATAAATGCAAGATTCAAAATCAGTGGGTGTGGTGATTCCCCAATTTGTACAAATTGACAAGCCCTTGCAGCTGAAAAGCGGGTTGTCGTTGGATAGCTATCATTTGGTGTATGAAACCTATGGCCAGCTGAACGCCGCATATTCCAATGCAGTATTGATTTGTCATGCGCTTTCCGGCAATCATCATGTGGCCGGTGTTTATGCGGAAAATGAGAAAAGTATCGGCTGGTGGGACAATATGGTGGGTCCCGGAAAACCGATTGATACCAATCGTTTTTTTGTCATTGGCGTGAATAATCCGGGCGGCTGTCACGGCTCTACGGGTCCGGCCAGTGTCGACCCTCACACGGGCAAGCATTATGGCGCCGGATTTCCTGTGGTGACGGTGGAAGACTGGGTAGAGGCACAAGCACAATTGGCTGAACATTTAGGAATTGAACAGTTTGCCGCAGTGGTGGGCGGAAGCCTGGGTGGTATGCAAGCGATGCAATGGACACTGGATTATCCGGAGAAAGTCCGCCATGCGCTGGTGATTGCGGCGGCCCCCAAATTGACGGCGCAAAATATTGCATTTAATGATGTTGCGCGTCAGGCAATCATGACCGATCAGGAATTCTACGGGGGTAATTTTTATGCCTATGATACCTTGCCGCGGCGCGGCTTGCGGCTGGCGCGCATGCTGGGGCATATCACTTATCTTTCCGACGATTCGATGGCGGCGAAATTCGGCCGCAGCTTACGCAACGGTGAGCTTTCTTTCGGATTTGATGTGGAGTTTGAAATCGAATCGTACCTGCGTTACCAGGGCGACAAATTCGCTGATTTATTCGATGCCAATAGCTATTTGCTGATGACCAAAGCACTCGATTACTTCGATCCGGCTGCAGCCTATAATGGTGATTTGAGTGCGGCATTCCGGGTGGCCAAAGCAAATTTCCTGGTAATCTCGTTTACTTCGGACTGGCGTTTCTCGCCCGAGCGCTCCCGGGAAATTGTCAAGGCGTTATTGAATAATGAACTTAATGTAAGCTATGCGGAAATTACCTCCAGTTACGGGCACGATTCGTTTCTGATGACAACGCCTTATTATCATCAACTGGTACGGGCGTATATGGATAATATTTCTATCTAAGTAACTGAATGAGCCTGAACTTAATCATGACTGACACTACAGTACCATCGACCATTGCATTGCGCCCGGATTTTGCCGCCATTGCGGCGTGGATTCATCCCGGTGCGAAAATACTCGATTTGGGTTGTGGCGACGGTTCGTTATTGCGCTATTTGCGCGATACGCGCAATGTTTTTGGCTATGGCGTGGAAATCGATGATGACAATCTTCTCAGTTGCTTTCGCAATGGAATCAATGTGATTCATAATGATCTGGAAGCGGGATTGTCCAGCTTTGCATCGGATTCGTTCGATTTTGTCATTCTGTCGCAGACCTTGCAGGCTGTGCGGCATACCGAGGGTATCATCCAGGAGATCCTGCGGGTCGGTAAGGAAGGCATTATTTCCTTTCCCAATTTCGGTTACTGGAAAAACCGCGTGCAGGTAATTTCGGGACGTATGCCGGTGCCAGAAACACTGCCGTATAATTGGTACGATACGCCTAATATTCATCTCTGCACGCTGGATGATTTTGAAGCGCTGTGTCAGCAATGCAACGCGCGGATTCTGGAGCGCAGCGTGATGAATAATCATTATCGCCCGGTAAATTTCCTGCCGAACCTAAGAGGGATGCTGGCGTTTTACCGCTTTGAAAGCAAAGGCTAAGAGCGATGGAAGCAAAATCTTTACGTTCCATTTATCAGCTCAAAATAACCCTGAAAGGCATGCGTCCGCCAATCTGGCGCCGGATTCTAATGGCGAGCACGACCAAGCTGGATGACGTTCATCTCATTTTTCAAATCGTCATGGGTTGGACCAATTCCCATATGCATGAGTTTATTCAAGGGCGCGATCGTTATGTTGAGCCGGATGAAGAGTTTCCTTCTGATGCCAAAGATGAAGCACAGTACCGGTTGGATCAACTTTTGGAAAAAGAAAAAGAAAAGCTGATCTATATTTATGATTTTGGTGATGGTTGGGAACACGAAGTGGTTCTGGAGAAAATTCTGCCATTTAAGACCAGTGCTGACTTGCCCATTTGTGTAAAAGGATGCCGTGCCTGTCCGCCGGAAGATATCGGAGGAATTGGAGGGTATATGATGTTTCTGGAAGCAATTTCTGATCCGACGCATCCGGAACATGAAGATATGCTGGAATGGATTGCCGGGGATATTGAAGGTCCATTTGATCCGGAAGCGTTTGATCTTGCTGAAGTGAATCAACTGTTGCAAAGTTAATTTGCAGCCATTCCTTTGACTATGAATTCATAGCGCTGGTTTCTCAGCGCGTATGGCAGAGATGTTCCAGCGCACTGAGCTCTGCTGCAGAAAATCCAGCCCTTTGTCTGGCTTCGTAATGAAAAGGGCCACAAATCCGCCCGGTAAAGTATTGGTTGATCAGTTCCCGGAATAATTGCTCCGAATCCAATTTACGCTGTTGACAAAGATACTTGAACCAATGCGAACCGATAGCGACATGTCCCATTTCATCGCGTAGGATGATTTCCAGCACGGCAATGGTTCTGTCATCACCTGCTTGTCGTAAGCGTTCGATAATGCCAGGCGTTACATCAAGCCCCCTGGCTTCCAGCACGCGTGGTACCAGGGCCATTCGCACCAGCGGATCAAATGCCGTGCGTTTGGCCATGTCCCATAAACCGTTGTGCGCGGGCAAATCGCCGTAGTCACTATTCAGCTCATTCAGGCGCTGGCGCAACAACTGGAAGTGATAAGCTTCCTCAATGGCGATTTGTACCCAATCACTATAAAATTTCTGGGGCAAATCACGAAAACGATACACCGCATCCCAGGCCAGATTGATGGCGTTGAACTCAATATGCGTGACCGCATGAATCAGTGCAGCGAGTCCTTCGGGGCTACCCAGTCGACGTTTCGGCACATCGCCGGCAGATACCAGAATGGGTTTCTCGGGGCACCCGGGCTCGTCAATGAGTTTTGGCGCGCTTTTTGATTCCAGTGATAGTAAGCCATCACGCCAAGCTTGCGCGGTTTGTTCGGTCAGTTGAAGTTTCTCCTTGATTTCACAGGCCGACAGACACGATTCAGCGGCATCGAACAGGTTTTCCATAAATTTTTAGAGTGCTTGGGAAAAGAAAGCATGGCCTAATACAAAACGTTATTATATGCTTGGATTATGCATCAATACCCAAACTCCCATAAGCGACACCATAACCATGCCTGATAAACTTAACGATCCAACACATCATGTTCAACTGCCGGAAGGGCAACCCATACTGCGCATGGTGCCGATGCCGTCGGATACCAATTATGCCGGCGATATTTTTGGTGGCTGGATCATGTCGCAGGTGGACATGGCCGGTAGTGTTCCGGCGCTACGCCGGGCGCATGGAAGGGTTGCTACAGTAGCGGTCAATTCGTTTGTTTTCAAACAACCGGTGTGTGTTGGCGATCTGGTCAGCTTCTATGCCGACATCATCAAGGTAGGGCGCACCTCGATTACCGTCGATGTGGCCGTATACGCGCAGCGCGGTGTACGGGAAGGGGGTGAGGAAGTGTGTATCAAGGTGACCGAGGCTGTGCTGACTTACGTGGCTATCGATAGCGATCGGCGGCCAAGACCGGTACCGCAGGAATGAAGCCATGCCCTTGGAGTAAATCAGCCATACTGCATTAAAGCGGAAGCAAATTTACCGCCTTCCATATGTGCACACGGCGATTCCTCTATCCATCCAATTATCTTATTGACTAACAGGTGACTGAAATGCTGGATTTACCCCGACGTACCCATATCTACCAGAATCATCATTTCGATAGCACGCGCTGGGATTATTTTCAACCGCGCGATGATGATATCGTTATTGCAACTTCCTACAAGGCGGGTACGACGTGGACACAAGCGATTGTGGCGCATCTGCTGTTTCCGGATGGGAATTTCCCGGTTCCGCCTGCGCAAATGTCGCCATGGCTGGATATGCGGATTGTTCCGCTCGAGGTGGTACTGAACACCTTGAAGACGCAACAGCATCGCCGCTTTATCAAGACGCACCTGCCGCTTGATGGCATGGTGTATAGTGAAAAAATCAAATATCTCTATGTCGCTCGTGACGCCCGTGATGTCTTCATGTCTTTGTGGAATCACTATACGAAGATGAAGGAAGAAGTTTTCATGCTGTTTAATATGCTGCCGGGTCGCGTAGGGGATACACTCCCGCCTGCCCCCGAGGATATTCATGACTTCTGGCACCACTGGATATCCCGTGGTTCTTTTGCATGGGAAACGGATGGCTGGCCGTACTGGTCGCACCTTGCCAATGTTCAATCCTGGTGGAATTTCCGCCACCTGCCGAACATTCGGTTGTTTCACTATACCGACATGCTCGCAGACACCCAGCGCGAGGTTCGACGCATTGCTGCTTTTCTCGAGATCGATGTGCCCGAGCAAGCCTGGGAGGGCATCATCAAAGCTGTTTCATTTGCCGAAATGAAGCGCCAGGGCGGACTGTATGCACCGGAAGGCGGTCAACTCTGGAAAGGCGGAGCGGAAACTTTCATGCACAAGGGCACCAATAACCGCTGGCGCGACGTGCTCTCCGACGAGGAACTGGCGCTCTATGATGCCGCTTGCAAACGTGCGTTGACACCGGATTGCCGCGAGTGGCTGGAAAATGGAGGCACGATCTGATGCAATTGCAACACTGAACAAGCATCGCTCAGAACCGTCTCTATTAACAAGAGACGGTGCGTGCCGGGTTGGCGCAGGCTTTGCTTTGCTGCCCAGGCTTGAATAATGGGTGAAGATATCCCTTCGCTAACCCCCTTGCACTCTTTCTACCTTTCTTTCTTCAGTACCCTTAGAAAGGAAGCGATTTATCCCTCTCGATGTGCGCGCCAAAGTGCTTAAGTACTTTTGGCAATCTGTTAGCTCCCCAGTGTGATCAAATTGGAATCATTGAAAACTGTAAATTAGCATTTTGTTGATCCAGATCAAAATAGCTAACTCCGATTCGGTTCACAATGCATACGCTTTCATAACCTAGAGGAGTAAACAGAGAAATGAGCACAATAGAACAACCCAAAGATTCAGACACCATTAGAAATATGAGCATCAATGTTGCAGTGATATTCGGCGTGATAGTGAGTCTGATTGTGGTATCGATATATCTTGCCGAGAATTTAAGCTGATTGGTCGGTGTGAGCGGCACTGAAAAGAAATCTACGGTCGAAGGGTTCTTGGGGGCACAGATTTAATTCTGAAAAAATGTTCCTATCGCAGGTTGGCGTGAGTGACTCTACTTGCAAAAGGGATCAATCGACTGTAGGCAATTTTGGGGCATCAGCTCATGATGCGCATTTAGTAGAGAATTGAAAAATACCATCTGGTAATGGGAAAAATGCAGAGTGGAAATGTCAATATACGCTACGCAGCGTATTGTACGGGTATTAGAAGACGGTGCAGTAAGGATAGCCGTGAATTGCCTGGTCAATTCCCGACCGGTGTCATACGACTATGCTCCTGAATGAGGCTGGTAGTCTCCGTATTGTGCTTTGCCAGCTCTGAAACAGCTTTTGCCTAACGCCTCTGCTTCTTTTGGATCGAAGCGGTTTTCGGCGTAATTTTCCAGATTTTCTTCCGTAAAATTCTCAAAGTAATTAGATCCCCTCACTCATTTCGTGTCTCCTATTTCGATTGAAGAAAATACTGCTTTTGTGATGCCCAACGGTTGACATGAGTGGCATGTCCACTCCTATGGAGTGGTTAAATCTTACTACTCCACAGCGGCATAAGCGCATCCATACACCTGAGTGGTCGTGAGGCGAACTCGGCAGCAGTCAGCGCAGTTAAGTGAATAGGGACCCCGTACATTCTTGTTGCGTCATCAAGTGCGGTTCGCAAGGCGTAGTACGTGTCTAGTGCCACTGCTGGATCGCTCTTGACAACAACAAGGATGTCGATGTCGCGGAAAGGCTCGCCGCGAAAGGCTGATCCGAAGCCATACGCAGCCTCAAGCTCGTTCTCGGCTGAGGTGATAGATTGGATTGCCATCCTTGTCGCGCTGGTGATATGCCCAATACTGACTGGCCCAAAGCGCTCCGGACATTTCATTGGTGACATAGAGACCAATCTGCTCCGAGAGGCAGAATTCCTTTGCTTGCTCTGTGTAGCCACACCATCCGCCTCCGATATAGATAATTGATGGTTTCCCGAACTCATGAATAACGCGATGTGCTGCGGTGAGTCCCATCGTGTATTCATTCAAACAGACAATCGATAGGTGATCGTTCTGCTGCTTTCGGTCAACCTCGAAGACAAGATCGTCGTGCCGAGTCAGCTTCGCTGAGTTTCCATGGTTGCACAAAAGCTTCTCAAGCCATGAAATCTGGGCAAAGCTGACGTTCCAACTGTTGCTTCCATTCTGGCTCATGACAGCATTGCCTTCTCGAAGTCCTCGGGAAAAAAAGGGTAGGTGTCCAGTCGTTTGTGTTGATGCTGCTCAAAAGCTTTGGCATGAATCTTGAACTGGAAAAAGGATTCAGTCGCGAGCGCGTTCAGCAACGCGATGTTGGCCTCGACTGCATTGATGATTTTGAGGTTGTTCGGAACGATTGTGTCTAGCTTCCGCAGTGCCCAAACTTCATGCATGTTTGACCCTGGGTCATTCTGTGCGACCGAGGACTTCGGCCCAAGGCTAGACCACAAAGCCTTGTTTTCGTGGAGCAGGCGAGCGACATAGTTTTTTAACTCGGCTGCGCTCTGGAATTGCAGTGTGGCTCCGGTCGTGCGAACGCTCTTCTCGTGATTTCGCTTCCACTGGTGGAGCATCTCCACCGAGTAGGTACCCGTAGGTGCTTTGTCAACGGTGCGGTGGCAAGTTGGGCAGAGCAAGACCAAATTCTCGTACTCATCGCTTCCGCCTGTGCCACCTCCGCGAGGGCCGGATGGCCTGCTGGCGATGACATGCGCCATCTCACCAACATTGAAGTTACGACCGTCCATTAAAAGGACGGTGAGGTCCGTTCGGCAGCCAGGGTTGGAGCAAATGCCGGCCGCTCGACCCCATAAGAGCTTGACTGTGTTGTTGCTGATTGCCACGACTGAGGTGTCCTGTGAGATCTAACTAAAATTAGACATCTGAAATGACGTAATATAATACGTCACACATGAACTTTAACACGGTAAGCTGCATGCACTTTCCTTATTATTTTATAAAATTACGCCAATTTAGTTTTAATCATAGCAGACCTGTTAGATCCATAAATATATACGATGAATAAACCCACAGAAGAAGTAACTGTTTCGTTTTCTGCGATGTTTTGGGCAACGGTGTATTCAATAGCGCTAACCCCCGGAAAACAGAAATATGAATACGAGTAACTTTGTCTTCCAGCTTTTGCCATTAAAGAAATGAAGCGCAATAATTGGCAAGGTGGTAATAGCTCAACTGAGTATTTTGTGTTACTCCGTATTCGTTTCAAAAACTGTAATCGGCGATGAGGCACGTTGCAATAACCAAGTCAATGGAATTCCTGAATCCGAGTGTCCGTTCAATCGATCCAGCAACAGGCGCTTATTCTTACCGGTAACAACCAATGCAATATGCTCACTTTCCGCCAGTATTTTCAATGAAAGACTAACCCGCAACGACGGCGCAATCGGGGGGGCAACGGCTACACAGTGGTGGTTGGAAGGCAAATCAGGATTTATGCCCGGAAACAGCGAAGCAATATGTCCATCTTCTCCCAGGCCCAATACCGTCAGGCTCAATGACGGCAGTTGATCCAGTCGCTGATGAATCGTGTCGACGGCGTCAAAAGGGTTTTCGTGCTGGGTTTTCAGGCCAATGAAAGAGGTGTTTGGCGGGAGATGCGCCATTAAATACTTTTTCACCAGCTGTTCGTTCGATTGTTCATTGTTGACATCCACCCAGCGCTCATCGGAGAGCGTGATTGTAATTCGATCCCAGGGCAGTTGGCATTTTGCCAATGCAGGCAAGTAGTGGCGTGGGGTGCTGCCGCCGGGAACGACCAGAGTGGCTTGGGGTTTTCGTGTTAGCGTATTTTTTAACGTGGTTGCGGCAAAATCGGCAAAGCCTTGGCTCAACGATTCGATATCCGGATAGGCATGTCTATGCATCACGGTGAATTGCTTAAATCGGCTAATCCGCGTAAATCGGGCACGATTTCGATATGCGCGGGGAAAGGATTGGGGTCACCCGGAAAGACGCGGCCCAGGAACGCGGTATTGTTGGCTTGTGCGCCTTCCAAATCCGCGATTGCGTCGCCGATCATCAGTACGGATGCGGGGTTGAGTCCATAGGTAGATAAAAATTCTGCGATGATGGTTTTTTTCAGTGCCGGGGCGCCATGCACTGCTTTGAAATAGGGCGCGAGACCGCGGCGTTCGACGATGACCTTGAGTTCCGAATCCGGCGTTCCGGAGGCGACAAACAGCGGAATTCTTTCGGCTTGCTGGCGAATCAGCTCAAGCGCACCGGGTACCGGATCGGCGGCGATGACGGCTTCAACCACCAGTTCGGAGAAACGGATATCCAGTTGTTTTTCTTCCGCTTTGGTCAATGGCGCCTTATGGAGATAGTGTTGCTGGAAGTGACGGAATTTGTGGTAGCGTGACATGCCGCCGTTCTGATTATGGAATTGCACCACTTTTGCGACAATTTCTTCGCCATACGGGCGGTACAGGTCTGCGAATGCCTGTGTTTTGATTTTTCCGGATTCCACCACGACACCGTCGAAATCGAAAATGATGGCTTGCCAGTCAAAATTTCTCATGGCTATGCGCGGTTATCTGACGTGGATGGCGTGGCGTCGTCGTTTTCGCCGTTATGGTGCAAATCCTGGTGAATTTCGCGCAGACAGTCGAGCATGCCTTGTCCCAGATCGACATGTTCATTCAAAACCAGTTTGCGGCCAATTCTCGGCTGGAAAGCATAGGGCGTGATTTTATAGTGGTGCACGGTGTTGGCCTCATCGAAATGTAATTCCACCGGCCACGGTAACATTTCCGTAATCATTGTCATCACATCCCGAATACGCAATTTCTCCTGACCGGTCAGGATCAGGTGCCGGTTGGCGTATTCCGGTGCCAGTACTTGTACGCTCATGCGTGCGGCGTCTTCGACATGAATGTACTCACGCATGGCTTCGCCGCTGCCTTTGTAAGTGATTGAGTGTTGTTCGACGGCTTCTTGCAGCATGCGGTAGATGCCGTTGCGTTTGTCGGCGCGGCGCCCGTACAGCGAGCCGTAACGCAGGATGTTGTAATCCAGGCCGTAACGCTCGTGATAGGTTTCGGTGAAACGCTCCGCGGCCTGCTTGCTGGCGCGATAAAAAGAGCCGGATTCGGAATAAACATAGACGCTGCTGGCGAATATAAAACGGCGCGCACCGGCGATGCGCGCGGCTTCGAGCACGTGCATATTGCCCAGTACGTTAATGGTTGCGGTGGGAATGGGTTTGTTGTGCGCTTCGTCGATGTCGGCGATTGCGGCGAAGTTATATACGATCGATGCTTCCCTGGCGGCTTCGATCACCTGTTCGAGATTCATGATATCGCCCACGATCATTTCCTGATTGCTTTTAAGAAACGGCGAAGGGTTGCGATCGAATAGCCGCACTTGATAGCCTGCAGCGGATAATGCGTCGGCGACGTGACTGCCTAAAAAACCGCTGGCGCCGAACACGATTACTTTTTCATTCGATATCGCTGTCATTGGATCACACCTGCTTTGATCAAACCTTGCAGTAGATTCTCCGCCGCTTCGATCTCCATGCGCTGACGCGATTCCCGGGCCAGGGATCCAACATGCGATGTCACCATGACGTTATTCAATTCAAGTAAGGTGCCTTGATAAGGCTCATGCTCAAAAACATCCAGCGCGGCTGCACTGACTTTGCCTGATTTGAGCGCATCCGCCAACGCGTTTTCGTCGACCAGCCCGCCGCGTGCTGCATTGATGACAATGGCTTGCGGTTTCATCGCTGCAAACGCCTGCGCATTCAGCAGATGATGCGTAGCGGGTGAGTAGGGCAGGTGCAAGGTGATGATGTCAGCGCTTGTCAGCAACTGCTCCAGCGTCAGCAACGTGACGCCTTCCGGCACTTGGGTGGCATGTGGATCATGCGCGATTACCGTGGCTTCAAATGCCTGACACAAGCGCGCAACCCGGCGGCCAATATGCCCCAGACCGATGATGCCGACGGTTTGCGCTGCCAGCAGGCGGCCCTGCGTGCGTGGCCATTCGCCTTTGCGCACCGCCTGATCAATTGCGCCGATTTGTCGCAGGAGACTTAAAATGAATCCCAGCGTCAGTTCCGCCACCGCTTGCGCAGGCGCTTCCGGCGTATTCAAGACGGTGATGCCGCGATTTCCGGCTGCAGACAGATCAACACTATCCAAACCGGTGCCGCAACGCGAGATGACTTTCAGGTTGGGGGCGGCTTGAAATACTTGCTCGGTCAATGGTTCGATACCTGCGATCATACCAACCGAGCCGGCTTTCAGTAATTCGATAATTTCATCTTCGGTTAGTTTGCGGCGATGCGGATTGGTGATGATGCGCATGCCTTTTTGTAGCAATTGCTGTAGCGGCGGGTTATTATCGATATCAAACGACGATGTGGAAATAATCAATGTATTCATGATATTTTAAGTGTCTCGCGAATGCTTTTCAGATGAGTGCGGCAAATCGAATCCAGAATACGGATATCCAATCCATACCCAAGAAAATTAAAACCCGTTTGAATGCGTCGCTGCAGCGCCTGCAAATCAGGTTCGATAACATGAATGCCGCCGGGTTTGCCGGCACGGCGGCCTGCTTCAAGCACTTGTGCGATAGCTGCCTGCACATCGGGATGATCGAGATCGCCGGGGCGCCCCATGGAGCCGGATAAATCGTAGGGGCCGATAATATATGCGTCGACGCCGGGAACCTCGAGAATGCTGTCAATCGCTCTGACAGCATCGACATGTTCAATCATCACAACAATTACCGCATTTTCTTCCAACCATTGGCGGTAAACCTGAAAGCTGTTGCCGTAACCCTGCGCGCGCGCCAGCCCGACGCCGCGTTGGCCGCGCGGCGGATAATATACGCTATCTACAGCGGCTTTGGCATCCGCGGCGCATTTGATCATCGGCACCATGATGCCGGTAGCGCCAGCATCCATAACACGCTTGATCTGATCGGGATGATTGGACGTCAGGCGCACGATAGCGGGACATTGTTTGCCGTCCAGTACCTGGATGATCGATTGCACTTCGCTGAGTTCCAGCACGCTGTGCTCCATATCCAGCACTAACCAGTCAAACCCGGCGGCTGCCATGATTTCGGCAATTGACGGATGCCCCAGTGTGACCCAGGAGCCAATGGTCAATTCGGAACGATTCAATTTTGCTTTTAAGGACATGGTAACTCCTAGTAGCGGGCAAGCAGTGGATCTGCGGCCATCAGCTTCTCGACGCGCAGCAGGTCAGCCGTGGTATCGACAGCTTGTGTGTTAAATTCGGTCGGTACCATTTTAACCTGCAGACCGTGTTCGAGCAGGCGCAGCATATCGATCGATTCCAGTTGTTCCAGTGGCGTCGGCAGCAGGCGGGTGTATTGAAACAGCGTTTCGCGGCGGAAAGGAATGATGCACACCTGCTTGTACGCAGCGGTATCGGTAAAACCGGTTTTTGCCAGTGACGGAATCGGGCGGCGTGACATGTAGAGTGCATTGTTGTGTTGATTCATGACGACCTTGATGGTGTTGAAATCGTGATAGTCAGCCTCGTGATCGATTTTACGTACCAGGTTCACGCAGCCTAGTTCCGGATCATTTCTAAATGGTGCAACAGCAGTGTCGATCATAGTCGGGTGCGTCATCGGTTCGTCGCCTTGAACCATTACGATCAATTCTGCATCAGGGATATGGGTAACCGCCTCGGCAACCCGATCACTGGCGCGTTCGTGGGTGTTCGCAGTCATGATCACCGGGGCGCCAAAGTTTTCAGCAACTTGGCGGATTTCTTCATCGCAGGTTGCGATATAAGTAGCGTCGAGTGATTTGCTCATGGCTACGCGTTTGTAAATGTGCTCAATCATCGAGCGGCCCAGGATTTGCGCAATGGGTTTTCCGGGAAAACGAGACGAGCCCATGCGGGCGGGAATGACGGCAATTGTTTTCATGAAATAATGTGTGATCGGTTGGGGTTAGAGATGTATGGTCAAGAATGATGTACTGATTATCCGATTTTTTTTATTTGTTGGACAATAATAGTTATTGGAAAATTTAAATACTTTTTCACCTGTTGTGGTTTTTTCACAGGTGCGGACATGTTACTGGTAATTGGGTAGTTGCGAGAGTAAAATGGCGCGCTTTATAGAATCATCTGTTTAAACAGGAAAAATGCCTAAGATGCACTTTGTTCTGAGTATTCGTTCATCGCGGTTATGAAAGCGCTTTTTTTTCTTCGACACTATAACGATATCGATCACGTTACCCCGATTGTGTATCAATGGATTGAATCAGGACATCAATGTGATGTGGTATTGATTGGATCAACACAATTCCGGCGTGATTTCCGCGTCAAATATCTGAGCCAACTACAAGGTGTGCGCGTGGCGCACATGAATGAGTTGTTTTCGTGGGTGGATTACTGGAAATGGCGTTTGCAGATGTTGATGCTGACGCGCAACGTTCGGCGTATCAGTGTGATTGGCCGGTTGGCAGAAAAATTGGCGGAACGGATCGACGAAAAAAAACGCGATCCCTTATGGCGGCATACCGCGGGATTTCTGCTGGATCGCTGCTTTGGTGACACAGGTAAAGGCGTGGTCGCTTTTGATTGGGTTGAACGTAACTCGGTAATTTGCGTGGAATGGGTCGAGGTTGTAATCGCCATGGCAAAGGAACGCGGATTGGGAACGGTGTCGTTACCGCATGGCGATAGTCCGCATGCCAGTCAATTGATCCGTCGTGGCGAGCGCAGGGTTGAACCGGATGCGACATTCTCGGCGGCTACGATATTCGACAAGGTGGTGGTGCCCAATGAGCTGTGTGCTGTACGTTTTCGTCCGTTTATGACAGAAAGCCAGCTTGCTGTGCTGGGTTCTCCCCGATATTGCGAGGCATGGCTCAAAGTATTGTCCGCATTGATGCCACCTTCGCCACTGATTCGATCTGATAGTAAGCTCAAGATAGTTATGTTCCTGCGCAAAGCCAACTTTACGACATTCTGGGAAGAAGTGGGGGAAGTGGTGCATATGCTGGCCGGATTTCCTGATGTCGAATTGATCATCAAACCACATACGCGCAGCGGGTGGAAGCAATCATTGACCAAAGACAGTTCGATCAAGAAATTGCCGAATGTCAGGGTTGCCGGTGATGATGCACATTCGGTGCATTTGATGAACTGGGCTGATGTCATTATTGATCTGGCCACTTCCGTGGTATTTGAAGCGGTCAGGACGAAGAAACCGGTTCTCGCGGCTGATTATTTAATTGCCGCCCGTTCTGCTGTGGCTTATTACATGCCGGAAACGGAGTTGAAATGCCGCGACGATGTATACGAAAAGATTGATTATTTTCTTGCTAACGGATTTGATTCTTTCTATGTAGAAGAGCATCGACAACGCTTCTTGAAAGAAATGTTGGATTATCCGGATGCCAATGTGCTACCTCGTTATGTGTCATTGCTTGAGCAATTGGCGAGCTGAACCAAAGTACCAGGAGGCTGCCTGTCATGCAAGGATCATGATTGATCGTTTAATCCATGAGGGGATAAGATGCGGGCTAAGGATATATTCAACGAATTGATCGTGGCAGCCTATAAACTGAAGGGAGGCTATACTGATGTGCGCGTGAGGGATCAGCGGATTTTAATTTCGGTTGATCACTTGCGCACACTCAACCGAGCTAAAACGTATTCGAACAAAGAGCCCGATACGTTAGACTGGCTGGATAGCTTTGAACCGGGTTCATGCTATTTCGATATTGGCGCTAATATTGGTCAATATTCACTCTATCCGGCAAAAAAATACGGGCCTGCCGTGCAAGTATTTTCTTTTGAACCGCAGAGCAATAACTACTATGCGCTCAACAAGAATATTTACCTGAATAATTTAGGGAATCATATTTTATCCTATTGCGTTGCGGTATCGGGTCGCAGTGAGTTTTCCAAGTTGTATATTCCTAAATTCATTCCGGGAGGGAATCGGTCCTAATTCGGACATGAGGATCTGGAAAACATGAAAATGTCGGCAACTCACACTCAAGGAATGTTTGGTGTGACATTGGATGATCTATGCGGACAATGGGGATTTCCCTGTCCCAATTATATGAAAATCGATGTGGATGGAATAGAAATTTCCATTCTGGAAGGTGCATCCGCTGTGCTGAGAAACCCCGCGCTGAAATCCGTGATTATTGAATTGGGCACGAATGCCGAACAAGAAAAAGCCACTGCGATTATGCAACAGGCCGGTCTCGAAGTGATTCGCAGACCCTCCCGAAACTGGGGTGAAACCTATCTGATTTTTGGCAGGGTTTGATCGCTCGTCTTTGACTAATGAGTACGCTCACGGCTCTCACGATTGATGTAGTAATTCCTGTATATAACGCGCCGGAATTTAGCAAGCGATGTATTGATTCTGTAGTGACGCATTTGGGTTCATTCATTCGAACGATTTATATTCAGAATGACGCTTCCGGTTCGCAAACCCGTGCGATGCTGGATGGTTTGTCGTATCCCCAAGTCAAAGTTTTTCATGCGCTGGATAATCAAGGATATGGAAAGTCGGTTAATGATGCCGTGGCGCGTTCTGATGCTGATTGGGTATTGATACTCAATTCTGATATCGAAGTTTTGGGAAATTTTTTGCTCCCCCTTTGTGCAGCGATTGCCGTCGACCGCAAGTTGGCGGTTATTAGCCCAACTGAGGGGGATATTTCAAGCGAGAAAGCGGCATCTTACTTGCGTCAACCAGGTGGATATATCACTACGTATCGCCTCAGGGGCTATGCTTTTTTGATTCGTCGCGCTGTTTTTCAAGAGCTGGGTGGATTTGATTCGCAATTTGGCCGAGGCTATTATGAAGATACCGATCTGGGACGCCGGTTGGTGAAACATGGGTGGCGTATGGGTGTGCATCCGGATGCAGTTATTCGCCATGAAACCGGTATGTCATTTGGGCGTGGAAAGGCATATCAGGAATTGGTGCGGCGCAATCGCGCGTTGTATTTCTCGCGTTATCCACTGGCACGGCAAAATGTACTGGTCGTTTCGGGTGCTTACACTTTGGCCGATTTGCCTTTGGCGGTGACAGATTTGCTGGAGCAGGTGATGCGGCAAGGTGGACGACTCCACTGGCTAACGCCAGAGCGATTGCCAGTGCTTCCCTGCTTGCAAATGCGTAACAGTGTGATTAACCTGAGTGTGCTTGTGAAATTGATGTTACGTGGCTGGTTGCGAGAGGACAAGCGTATCACTATGGTGTGGATGCTGCCAGCTGTTCCTCTATGGATGCGCATTTTATTGAAATTGTTTGTTCTATTGCGTGGTTTGAAAGTGCGCGAATGGAACGCGGCATCATTCTGAAATTTTAACCTATCGGCTTTATGCAAACGAATAATACAAGACGGGAATGGTTTATTCGCTTTGCATTAGTCTTTTTTTGCGCAGGATTCTGGCGTGGCGAATTAATGTTTATTTCCTTCCCACTGCTGACAGTTGCATGGCTTATGGACGGTGGTATATATCGTCTGAGGGAAGTAATCACAATACCCCTGACACAAGCAATCCTCCTTTTGTGCGCATTATTGACGCTAGGAGTATTATGGGGTGAGTGGCCGCAAGATGGACGGATGAAATGGGTGAAATATTTTTCGCTTCTGGTTTTTATTCCTTTTTACGCACTGATAGATAAAGAGCGTTTGCCATGGGCGCTGGGTGGTTTGATTGTCAGCTATTTATGCGTTCTGGTGGTGGGTGTTTATCAGTGGCTCACCATCGATGCCCAAGGAATTCCGTTATTAGGAATGTCTTATCTGAGTTTTTCGGCAATGCTGGGAATCGGTGCAATTGTAACGAGCGGAATTGCCTGCATGAATCCATCAGTCAGACTGCAAATATTGTTTGTGATTGCTACTCTAGTTTTACTTTTCATTCAATTTCATCAGAATGGAAGAATTTTTCTACTGGTGACACTAATAAGCATATTGCTGATTGCTTTTTTGCGTTATCAAATAGAGATGAGAAAATTTCTTACGATTCTGATTTCCGTGTTGATAGTCGCAGTGGTTTTTGCTTACAGTAGTCCTGTATTTCAGGCTAGATTGATTCAGATAAAAAGCGACATCGAGTTATTACAGCAGGGGAATTACAGCTCCAGTTTAGGGTATCGGCTTGCAATGTGGGATGTGGGACTGCACGGGATCGCGGAGCGCCCCTTATCAGGTTTCGGTACAGGTATGCCCGAGAAATATTTCGAGAAAACCATCGCGACTTACAAAGATGGCTTATACAAGGATTTGCCGGAATTCCAGGAAACTGCGCATTACCATAATGATTGGATCGAAATCGGCATGCATATCGGTGTTCCCGGAATGCTGATCTTGGGGTTTTTATTATGGAGTTGGTATCAGGCATTCCAGAGGAATAATCTGAATTTACTAGGCCTGGGTTTAATAAGTTTTATCTTTTTATCCGGGCTTACGGATACTTTTATTATTTTCAGCAGAACACCGATTCTGTTGTTGATAATTACTGCAATAGCCATAAACTGGTATAAACGTGAACATGAACATTAAGGATTCAATACGGCAAAATCTAATCGCCACCGAAGCCAATCCGGATTGCTATTTATGTGGAAAGTCCGGAGAAATACTTTATCGTAATCGTACTGATTATCTGTTTGGCACGCCAGGAGAGTGGAGTTTCAAAGTATGCAGAGGAAACGATTGCGGCTTGGTCTGGCTTGATCCAAGACCCATGGTGAGTGAGATCGGAAAGGCATATCAGCATTATTATACGCATAAAAAATCAGGCCATGTGCGGCAAACTCCTATGGCGACTATTATGCGCGCAATTTTGCATAGCATGAGTATCCATCTGCTCGGGTTGCGGAAGGAGCGAAAACACTATAAGTGTATGTATCTGGATCAGATCTCTCCGGGCCGGTTATTGGAGGTAGGTTGTGGTAATGGGAAACGATTGGCGCGAATGCAAGCATTGGGCTGGGATGTTATGGGACAGGAGGTTGACCCGGTAGCGGCCAGTTATGTTTCTGAGGAAAGGGGGATTCCCGTGCATTTAGGGATGCTTCAAACCTTGGATGTAACCGAAAGATATGATGCTGTCATTCTGAGCCATGTGATTGAGCATGTGCATGATCCGCTGTCTTTATTGGAGTCTTGTTATCGTTTACTTAAAGAAGATGGCTTGCTGGTTATACTGACACCGAATATTGCAAGTCATGGTCACCGAAAATTTGGTGCGGTTTGGCGCGGACTTGAACCGCCAAGGCATTTATATTTATTTAACCGTAAAACATTACTCCGACTTGCACAAAAAGCCGGATTTAATTCTCTACGCTCATGGACGACATCGGTAGGTGCTTTCGGCATGGGTCAGGCGAGTGTGTCTTCTGTAAGTGGTGCAAAAGAAGGGCGCTATCTTATTACTACTCGCGATGTTTGGAGAGGATTCTGGTTTCAACTTGTGACGCGGATTATTCTTTTATTTAATAAAGATTCCGGCGAGGAGTGTGTATTAATGGCGACGAGAAAGTGACTGATTCCATTTTAATCGGAGACAGGGTATGGATAATTTTCGATCGGTGGATATTGATGATTCAGACGGGTTAAATCCGGTTAATCCGGTAATTGAGGCATATCTGCGAAACTTGCTGATATGCACCGACCACCCGGTTCTTTTCGAAATGGAAGAGTTTGCTCGAGTTAAGAATTTTCCGATTGTTAATCGTCTGGTCGGTATTTTTCTTAAAGCTCAGGCGAGCATGATCAATGCCAAAAGAGTATTTGAATTTGGCAGCGGTTATGGTTACTCGGCTTATTGGTTTGCGCAGGCTGTGGGGAGTAATGGCCGTGTGATTTGTAGCGATTCAGATGCAGCAAATCGTAATCGCGCGGAAACATATCTTTCTACTGCAGATTTATGGCAGCGTACAGAATTTCATGTGGGTCAGGCGCAAGATATCTTCGAGCAAACTGAAGGTTGGTTTGATATTTGCTATAACGATGTCGACAAAAGCGCTTACCCTGAAATCTGGAAAATGGCTAAGCAGCGGATACGATCCGGTGGTTTATATATCGCTGATAATGCCTTGTGGCATGGGCGTGTAGCAATAAAAACTTGTGCGGATATGACGGCGGTGTCGGAGTCGACAGCAGCGATCATCGAACACAATCAGATGATTTTTAATGATCTGGATTTTGACGTGTTCATTAATCCAATTCGAGACGGGGTACTTGTTGCCCGGAAAAAATAATGTTTTTGTTGCATGCGGTGATCCTATCAAGATTAGATCGTCATGCATTTCTCATGGCAGTTTAATCGATTAATTGGTATAGTTATTGTATAGGTAGCAGGCCATGTGAGATTGGGTTGCTACAGGTTTGTAATTCTAATTTATCTGTTCTTCAAGGAAAATAATATGCAAATTCATGTCTACGATACTTATGTTAAAGCAAAAGATGGTCATACGATGCACTTTGATGTATTTACTGCGGTAAAAGATGATCAGAAGGCTGTCGAATATGCAAAACAATGGCTTACCTCGATTGGTGAAGGCGATGCGGTTATTACCAGCAAGGAATGCAGTTTCTGTCATAGTCAGAGCGCACCTGCCAATGTCATGGATGAAATCAATCAGAATGGTTTTTATATTTACAAGATGGAAGGCTGTTGATAATTCTATTTTATGATTAACAGGTTGAGGTGGAGTGAAAATGTCTCATGTTTTTAGCTCTGATTAATCAAAACTGCAATAACTATAATTTTCAAGGTTTCCAAAATGAAGCATAAATTTACCAGATTAGTGACGATTGGTGCTATTTTTATCTTATGTAATTCAGTTCAAGCTGCTGAACCAAAACTTATTGGTCAGCATGGTGATTGGACAGCCTATATGTTTATGGAAAACGATAGTAAGGTTTGTTATATGGTGAGTCAACCTAAAAAATCAGAGGGAAATTACACCAAACGTGGTGACGTTTTCGCTCTGATAACGCATCGTCCCGCTGAGAAAAGTAGAAATGTTTTTAGTTATATTGCCGGCTATCCCTATAAACTAGGAAGTGAAGCAACAGTCACTGTGAATAATCAGAATTTTCGTCTTTTTACTCAGGATGATTCAGCGTGGGCCTCAGATGAAGCAACTGACAATAAAATCACGGATGCAATCAAGCGAGGAAATTCATTGGTGGTTAAGGGAGCATCTGCACGAGGAACAGCAACGACGGATACATTTGGACTCAGTGGTTCAACCGCGGCCCATAAAGCAATTTCAGCTGAGTGCGGTGTGAAATAAAAACAAGATGTGATATTTTAAAACCCTATGTCTTCGATTGACAGGGTTGACGAGGGAAATTGTATGGTCGATAAAATTATTATCTATCAAAAACCTACATGCAGTAAATGTAGGGTTGCGTTATCTTTGCTTGAGGAGAGTGGTGAGGAATTTGAGTCGATTAATTATTATGAGAAACCTTTAACAGTGAATGAGCTGCGAGGGCTGATTCAAAAACTTAATTTGTCCGCGCGTGATATTCTTCGCACCGATGAGCCGGCTGCTTATAGCTTAAGCACAGCATCCGAAGATGAGATTATTAACGCAATGATAGAGAACCCGGATTTGATTCAACGTCCTATTGTAGTACGGGGTGACAAAGCAAAACTATGTCGTCCCCCGGAGACTGTTATGAGTTTCTTTAAGTGGTAATAATACATTACATATAAGGCAAGCGAATGCCTGAATAGCAATTACCGTACACTATGCAGCATAATGTACGGATTTTTTTCGATATTACCCGCACTTACTCTGTCGTGATGGAATCCGGTTCTGACTGTACAGGTTGTTTTAGATTCTTGTTGCTACCAATGCGAGCAGGTAGCTTCTCGCGGATACGAGCGGATTTGCCAGCACGATCTCTGAGGTAATAAAGTTTTGCACGGCAAACTGCGCCTCTGCGTTTAATTTCAATACTTGCTATTAATGGGGAGTAGGTCTGGAAAGTGCGTTCCACACCCTCTCCGCTTGAAATTTTGCGAACAGTAAATGCTGAGTTTAGTCCGCGATTTCTTTTGGCTATTACGACACCTTCATAGGCCTGCACACGTTTGCGCTCCCCTTCGACAACATTTACGTTGACAATTACGGTATCTCCGGGAGAGAAGTCGGGTACATCTTTGTTCAAGCGCTTCATTTCTTCCGCTTCTAATTGCTCAATCAAGTTCATGTTTTTCTCCTATTTGCTGATTCTGCCTGGATTTGCAGGATTGTTTAAATTCTTCTAAAAGTTTTTCTTCTTCTAATGTCATGCCATGAGCAAATTTTAAGTTAAATAAATCGGGTCTTTTAAGCCATGTTCTACCAAGTGCTTGCTGGAAACGCCAGCGACGGATCTTTGCATGGTTACCTGACATCAATATTTCGGGTACATGATTGCCTTTGTAAATTTCTGGGCGAGTATAGTGCGGGTAATCTAACAAGCCCTCTACAAATGAATCCTGATTTGCAGATTCAGGATCACCTAGCGTGCCTGGAATCTGCCTAACAATACAATCTATTAATACCATCGCGGCCAATTCTCCACCGGAAACAACATAATCCCCAATAGAAATTTCCACGTCCACCTGACGGTGAATCAAGCGTTCATCAATGCCTTCATAGCGTCCGCAGAGTAATACCAAACCTGGTAGCTTGCCCAGTTGTGTGACCATTTCATGGTCAAGGCGACTTCCTTGCGGTGTTAAGTAGGCAACGGTAGGTTTGTCAATACCCAATGCATTTTGTCTTGCTCGCGCCCGAATGATAGCGTCATCCAAGGGCTGGGCCATCATGACCATTCCAGGTCCGCCACCGTAGGAGCTATCATCCACTGTACGATAATGGTCGTGAGTAAAGTTTCGCGGATTCCATGTGTTGAGATTGAAAATACCGCTCCTGTTTGCTTTACCTGTAATGCCATATTGTGTAATGGCATCGAACATTTCAGGAAACAATGTAATAAGATCGAATTCAAATGACATGGGGCTTGCCTTAATAATCCCAATCCCAATCAACTATGATCTGAGCATTCTCCAAATCGATTTTCACGACATACTGCGAAATGCAAGGTATAAGAATTTCTTTTTTTTCTTGGTCTATCCTTATAATGCGTAAAACATCGTTTGCACCCGTTGCAAATAAACCGACCACTGTACCCAGTTTTTCTCCTTTTAAATTAAGTACCTTGGCATTAATTAAATCAGTCCAATAATAACCATCAACCCCATTCTCAGACAAATCAGGTAACCAATTGCGTGGGATTGCAATTTGTATTCCTTTGAGTTTTGTTGCTTGTGTGCGGTCAGAATATTCTTTTAGCTTTACTAATAAAGTAGTACCGTAGATATGGCCATTAACCACATGTACTTTGTGCCATTCTGTATTTTCATCGCCCAACCACCATTGTGAATATTCCATCAATCCATCTAAATGCTCTGTATAAGGATTGATTTTTATCCAGCCATGAACTCCATATGGGCCGATGATATGACCCATTACTATCATTCGTGCAATTTTGGTTCAGCTACTTTAACCGTTTGCTGGAACTTCTTTTTTAGTTGCGAATTGTTTGATCAAGCGGGCTACAGTTGATGATAATTGCGCGCCTTGGGATTGCCAGTAAGCAACTCGTTCCAGTTGAACTCGAAGAGCTTCCTCGCCACCCGTTGCTCTTGGATTGTAAAAACCGATACGCTCTATGAATCGACCATCACGCGCATATTGGGAGTTTGCTACAACCATGTTAAAAAAAGGGCGCTTTTTTGCGCCACCCCGCGCTAACCTGATAATGACCATAATTTTATATCTGCCTTTAAAACTTTAAACTAAAGTTGATTAATTAATGTTAATTTTTAAATTAAAAACACAATACTTGCTTGACGGAAGAACTATATTTTAACATTTAATTTTACATGAAATTTAATGAACGTGACAAGAGATAATATAATCATACTTGTAGAAACCATTAACTGTTAATAACAATTGGGATAAGCGTGTTAAAACTTAATCTTGTGGAATTAATAAATTGAATTTGCATTCTGATTCTTTAAGGGAATCCGTTAACAGTGAATCAAATCAATGTGTCTCATGCGGCTTGTGTTTGCCACATTGTCCTACATATCGTCTGCTGAAATCCGAGGCTGACTCTCCACGCGGACGGATCAATTTGATGAATGGATTTGTTAATGGGCGAATCCCATTGAATGCACGACTCATTCAACATATGGATCGTTGTTTGACTTGCAGGGCCTGTGAAGTTGTTTGCCCTAATAATGTGGCTTATGGAAATTTGATTGATAGCATGCGTGCACTCATTACTGCTGATCAACCAAAATCTGTTGACTCGCCACGAAAGCTCTTTGTGATAAATTTATTAAAAAAACAATTACTCAATAAACCTGTGCGATTGGATCGCATGCGTGGATTGTTTCATTTTGTGCAAAAAAAAGGTTGGTTACACTGGATAAGAAAATTAAGCAATTTTGGTAATAATAAACTTGTGCGGTTTGTTGCGCAGCTTCCATTAATTAAATTTCCGCACATGGGAGTGATTGGTGAAGAATACGGCAAGAATAATCTCTGGAAAGAAATCTACCCTGCGATAAGCAGAAAGCGTGGCGAGGTTGGATTGTTTTTAGGCTGTGTAGCACGTTTAACAGATGTGGCGACGTTAAATTCCTGTATTTATGTGTTGAATCACTTGGGATATACAGTGTATGTTCCAGCAGATCAAGTGTGTTGTGGTGCTATATACCAGCATGATGGAGCGATCAAGGATGCTGCGGTATTGTCGCAGCAGAATAAATCTGCCTTTGCGAGATACGATATTGATGCAATTATTAGTACAGCTTCAGGTTGCGGTGCGCAATTGCTTGAATCCGGAGTAACGAATGGTCGTGCACGAATTGCGGATATTAGCCAATTTTTGATTGCTAATGGGGAATGGAGGGATGTGAATCTCGCAGCGCTACCGGAAAAAATACTAGTGCATGAACCCTGCAGTCAGCGTAATGTATTGCGGGAACAAGCATATCCTTATAAGTTAATCGAGCTTATCCCGGGGGTGCAAGTGGTGCCATTGCCAGGTAATAATCAATGCTGCGGTGCTGCGGGTACTTATTTCCTAGATCAACCCGATATTGCTAATATGTTGTTGAATGAAAAGATGTTGGCGCTTGAGGAAAGTGGGGCTAGATATCTGGTTACTTCAAATATTGGTTGTGCTATGCATTTTTCAAATAGAATGTATGAGGATGGGATGCGGGTAGAAGTGTTGCATCCGGTTACATTACTGGCAAGACAAATGGGTTTAAAATTGTAATTAAGGTATATTTTTAATATATTGGAATTATAGTTTCCCCAAGAATCTTGATATCATTTTAATCATGTCCGTTCTTATTTGAGATGTTGAATAATGATGAATGTTGATAAGCTTATTATTGGTGTTGATAGTGCCTTGCGTACTTTGTTAACTTCAGCTCAGACGGCACGACCTGTTCCTGGTAACGAGTTGCCAGAAGCGGTTCTGACGGATGTTGAGAAACGATTGTCCTGTGCGTTGATGCGAGTGAATCATGTGGGTGAAGTATGCGCACAAGCTTTGTATCAGGGGCAGGGACTAACGGCACGGAATGAGGTGGTGCAGCAAACATTGTTACGAGCTGCTCGTGAAGAAACAGAGCATCTGGCGTGGACTGAACGTCGCATCGCTGAGCTGGGCGGGCGTAAAAGCGTACTCAATCCATTTTGGTATGGTGGATCTTTTGCTATAGGAATGTTCGCGGGAATGCTGGGAGATAAATGGAATCTTGGTTTTCTTGCCGAGACGGAACAGCAGGTAGGGGCTCATTTATCCAGTCATTTACAGAGATTGCCCGATAATGACGAAAAAAGTCGCGCTATAGTAAAACAAATGGAAATTGATGAAGCTGGTCATGCAACGATGGCATTGTCGCATGGAGGGGTGGAGTTACCTCTGCCAGTAAAGGTTGCTATGAAACTAGGATCAAAAGTGATGACTCAAACTGCATATTGGATTTAAGCGGTAAAATTTTTCAATAGTTCAATACAATAAGCGAAAGAATCATAATGTGTTAAGTAGATAGAGATCCCGCTATGAAAAATGTTAATTTGACACATCATTTCTTAATTGCGATGCCGGCAATGGTGGATTCAATATTTTCTAAAACACTGACCTATGTTTGCGAACATAACGAGCAAGGAGCATTGGGAATTGTCATAAATCGGCCAACAGATATGACATTGGTCAATCTTTTTAGGCAATTGAGTATTTCATCAACAGACTTGCTTGCTGAGTCAACTCCAGTGTTATTTGGCGGACCTGTACAATTGGATTGTGGATTTGTTTTGCACCGTCCAGTAGGTAGTTGGCAATCAACATTGAGCGTGAATCAAGAAGTTGGTTTGACCACATCGATGGATATTTTAAAAGCTATCGCCAATGCCGAAGGACCGAGCCAAGCTTTGATTGCGATGGGATATGCCGGCTGGGCAGCGGGTCAAATTGAACATGAACTGGCCCAGAACGCATGGTTGACTGTGCCAGCTTCAATAGATGTGATATTTGAGCTCCCTTCTGAAGAAAGACTTCCTGCTGCAATGCAGCTGCTGGGGATTAACGATTATGCAAATCTATCCAATGAAGTGGGGCATGCTTAAAAATTAGGACAAATGATAGAACATTTATCGAAAAAGCGGCAGATAAGTCAGCCGATAAGGCAATTTTCTGATGGATCTATTTTAGCCTTTGATTTTGGAAAAAAGCGAATAGGAGTGGCTATTGGCAATACTGCATTAGGTGTAGCGCATCCCCTTATTACAATTGATAGTGAAGTGACAAATAAGCGTTTTGTAATGATTGCTCAATTAATCAATACCTGGCAACCGGTATTATTTGTGGTGGGCTTGCCGTTACATAGTAATGGAGTCGTACATGAATTAACTCAGTTAAGTGAGCGTTTTGCGCGGCGCCTGGTGGGGCGCTTTAACATTCCAGTCGTAATGCAAGATGAGCGTTATACTAGCCAAACGGCCAGCACTATTTTACGTGAAGCCGGTGTCGTTGGCAGGGAACAAAAGTCAGTATTGGATCAAATAGCCGCACAACAAATACTTCAATCATTTTTTGACGAGCAGCATGCAATTACCAGACGCTGAAAAAGTTTTCAATAATCTTGCAAGAAAAATACGAACTGATAGCAATAAGGATTATGCCCTTGTTGGTATTCGTACAGGCGGAGTATGGCTAGCGGAGCGTTTGCACCAGGAGTTAGCGATCACAAAGCCGCTTGGTATCTTGAGTGTATCTTTTTATCGCGATGATTTCGATAAGATTGGGTTGCATACACAAATTAAGCCGTCAGAGATTCCTTTTGAAGTGGAGGGAGCGCATATTCTTCTGGTCGATGACGTGCTGAACACGGGGCGCACCGTGCGTGCAGCGATCAATGAGTTGTTTGATTACGGGCGGCCGGCATCGATTATTTTGGCGGCTTTAATTGATCGTGGCGGGCGGGAATTGCCGATCGCAGCTCAATATATTGGCGTTGAGCTTGAGTTGCCAGAAGAAAAAATGTTGGAATTGAAGCGGAATCAAAGTGGAAAATTAAGCCTAAATTTATATAATAAAGATTCTCCGTAATGGTCAATAGAAATCCGCAGCTGGATGAAAACGGCGCGTTGCAGCATTTATTGACAACGGAAGGTTTGCCGTTGTCTATGCTGCTGCATATTCTGGATACAGCCGAATCTTTTGTGGGAGTTACTGAGCGTGATGTCAAGAAAATACCATTGCTGCGCGGTAAGTCGATATTCAATCTTTTCTTTGAATCAAGTACGCGTACACGAACCACGTTTGAAATTGCTGCCAAACGTTTGTCAGCTGATGTCATCAATTTAAATATTGCTGTTTCTGCACAATCCAAGGGTGAAACCCTGTTGGATACTGTGGACAATCTTTCTGCGATGAATGCTGATATGTTTGTGGTGCGGCATGCGCAAAGTGGCGCTGCTCACTTGATTGCAAAACATGTCCGCTCAGATATTCATGTCATCAATGCTGGGGATGGAAGCCATGCACATCCTACTCAAGCTTTGTTGGATATGTTTACGATACGGCGTTACAAGCATGATTTTCGCAACTTACGTGTTGCCATTATCGGTGACATATTGCATTCCCGAGTAGCGCGGTCTCAGATTCACGCATTAACCACATTGGGTGTCCCAGAAGTGCGCGTTATTGCACCGAAAACTTTGCTACCTAAGATGGTGGAACGCCTTGGTGTGCACGTTTATCACGATATGGCAACCGGCCTAAAAGATGTTGATGTATTGATGATGTTGCGTTTGCAAAATGAGCGGATGAAAGGTGCAAACTTACCTAGTGCGGAGGAATATTTTAAATATTATGGGCTGACTGTGGACAAGCTGTCACTTGCTCGGCGCGATGCAATAGTGATGCATCCTGGGCCAATGAATCGTGGCGTAGAGATCGATTCAGCAGTTGCAGATGGTAAACAATCGGTAATTCTGCCTCAAGTGACATTTGGCATTGCAGTGCGTATGGCTGTGATGTCAATCTTAACAGGCAATTAAGTTTAAAGATTTTTATTATGAAAATTCATATCAAAAATGGAAGATTCATTGATCCAAAGAATGATATTGATTCTGTACAGGATATTTTTATTGCTAAGGGCAAAGTTGTCGGGATAGGTGAAACTCCTGCTGAGTTTCAGGCAAGCCGTATAATCGATGCTCAATCGTTGGTTGTATGCCCGGGTTTGGTCGATTTATCCGTGCGTTTGCGCGAACCAGGATTAGAATATAAAGCGACTTTAGAATCTGAGATGAGTGCGGCCGTTGCCGGCGGCGTAACGAGCATTGCGTGTCCTCCAGATACGGATCCACCGCTGGATGAACCAGGTTTGGTAGAAATGTTGAAACATCGCGCTAAGAATCTGAATCAAGCGCATGTCTATCCCATTGGTGCGCTTACTCAAGGATTGAAGGGCGAGCGATTGACTGAAATGGCGGAATTGAACGATGCTGGGTGTGTGGTTTTTGGTCAACCGGATGGTTTGTTACCAAACCTTCGGGTGCTCATGCAGGCTATGCGGTATGCATCTACATTTGATTTTAGCGTGTGGTTGCGTCCTCAAGAAATCAGTTTGACTGGCGATGGTGTAGCGCATGATGGTGAGGTCGCGACCCGATTAGGATTACTTACAATCCCCGTTTGTGCAGAGACAATTGCTATTTCCAACATTATATTATTAACAAAAGAAACGGGAGTTAAAGTACATCTGTGCCGAATTTCTAGTGCTGAAGGGCTGGCGATGATTTGTGCTGCCAAGCAACAGGGTTTGCCAATAACCTGTGATGTGACGATTAATCATCTCCATTTGTCAGATATGGATATTGGTTTCTTTGATTCCAACTGTCATTTAATGCCACCACTGCGTGGTTCTTATGATCGCGATGCGTTGCGACAGGGTCTGCTGAATGGTGCGATTGACGCGGTTTGTTCCGATCATGCGCCGGTAGACGAAGACGCCAAACTGTTGCCATTTGGTCAGTCTGAGATCGGAGCTACTGGCGTAGAGCTATTGCTGCCCTTGACATTAAAATGGGGGACAGAAATGCGTTTGTCTTTGCCGAAGATTTTAGCAAAGATTACTTCGGATCCGGCGGGTATTCTAGGCATTGAGGCAGGGCATTTGTCCATCGGTAGTGCAGCTGATATTTGTATTTTTGATCCTGATCATTACTGGAAAGTGACATCTTCGGCCATTCTGAGTCAAGGCAAAAACACACCTTTTATGGGTATGGAATTACCGGGTGGAATTAAATATACTCTGGTGAATGGTCATATTGTCTATGAACATTGAATCTGTTTGCACTTTTCTGATTTATTAACGATACACGAAGAAATGTTTTTCAATTATCGGGAGAAATATGTCTAATCCATTGCTTGACTTTTCTGGTCTTCCTCGTTTTGTAGAAATAACAAATGAGCATATTGCGCCAGCCATTGAGGCATTGTTGGAAGAGAATCGTGCTTTAATTGAAAAAGTGCGAACTGATGTTCAAGCGCCTACTTGGCAAAATTTTGTACAGCCAATGGTAGATGCGAGTGAGCGTTTGTCACGTGCTTGGGGTCAGGTGTCGCATTTAAATGCGGTGATGAATACTCCGCAGTTGCGGGAAATATACAATGCCAATTTACCTCTGATTACTCAGTTTTATGCTGAGTTATCTCAGGATGTCCTGTTGTTCGAAAGATTTAAACAATTACGCAAAAGTTCGGAATTCAGCCATTTGACTTCAGCGCGGAAGAAGATCATTGAGAATGAATTGAGAGATTTTCGTTTAGGTGGCGCGGAATTGCCGTCTGAAAAGAAACAGCGGTTCTTGCAGATTCAGAAAGAATTATCAAATTTATCATCAAAATTCAATGACAATTTACTGGATGCGACGAATGCATATGAATTATTGATTGAGGATGTAAAAACCGTAGTGGGTATTCCGGCCGATGTACTGCAAACAGCCAAGGAATTGGCGGCAGCGGACTCCAAGGTCGGTTGGAAGTTTACCTTACATATGCCTTCGTATCTTCCTGTGATGCAATATGCTGATGATCGCAATTTGCGCGAGAAAATGTATCGTGCTAATGCTACGCGAGCGAGTGAATTTGATAGTCCGGCTGGATCGGATAAGGATAATATGCTGCTTATTAAAGAAATATTGAAGTTGCGCCAAGAAGAAGCGCAAATGCTGGGCTATGAAAATTACGCTGAAGTCTCTTTGGCGACAAAAATGGCAGCCTCACCACAACAGGTTCTGGATTTTCTGAGGGAACTGGGGACTAAGGCAAAGCAGTATGCCGAGAGAGATTTGCAAGCACTTAAGCAATTTGCAGCTGAGAAGTTAAATTTGCCAAAAATTGAGGCTTGGGATGTGGCTTATGTCAGCGAAAAATTGCGGGAAGAGCGTTATAATTTTTCAGATCAGGAGGTTAAGCAATATTTTCAAGAAGATAAAGTGCTTTCTGGTATGTTTGGATTGGTGGAAAAACTATATGGGATTCAGATTCGTCCTGTATTGGCTTCGCGTGAAGTTCAGTGTTGGCATCCCGATGTTAAGTTTTTTGATATTCTGGATGTTTCTGGACAACTGATTGGTCAGTTTTATTTGGATCTCTATGCACGAGCCACTAAACGGGGTGGTGCTTGGATGGATGAAGCGGTAACGCGGCGCCGTATTGATGATCAGCAAACAGAGAAGCATAAAATACAAGTGCCGGTCGCATATCTTACGTGTAATTTCTCGGCACCTGTGACAATTAACGGTCAGTTACGTCCTGCATTATTCACGCATAATGAAGTAATTGTGTTATTTCATGAGTTTGGCCATGGCTTACATCATTTACTGACAAGGGTAGAGGATTTGGGTGTGTCGGGCATCAATGGTGTCGAATGGGATGCGGTAGAGTTACCAAGCCAGTTTATGGAGAACTTTTGTTGGGAGTGGGATGTGGTGAGTGAAATGACGTGTCACATTGATACAGGGGAATCCATACCTAGGGTTTTATTTGACAACATGCTGAAAGCAAGGGATTTTCAGAGCGGGTTGCAGATGATGCGGCAAATTGAATTTGCTTTATTTGATATGCATGTGCATTTTGATTATAAACCGGATGGCAACAAGACGGTTTTACAGTTAATGGATGAGATTCGGAATGAGGTGGCAGTGATCATTCCACCTGATTTTAACCGTTTCCCGAATAGCTTTGCGCATATTTTTGCCGGGGGATATGCTGCCGGTTATTATAGTTATAAATGGGCAGAAGTTCTTTCGGCAGATGCTTACAGTGCGTTTGAAGAGGTTGCATCAACTGGTGTAGTTAATGCGGTGACGGGATCGCATTTTCTCGAAGAAATTCTTGCAGTGGGGGGTAGTCGTCCGGCATTAGAATCATTTATAGCTTTCAGGGGGCGAGAGCCAGAATTAGATGCGCTATTGCGTCACAATGGCATGGGAATGGTATAAATGAAAAATTTACTTTTAGTGCTTTTTGAATGAATTTTTGTTAATTAATTTGACAAGTCTGTTGCATAACTAAAACTTGCGATTTGATTCAGTCAGGTTCTTTTTTTATATTTAGAGAGGTGGCGTCTGTTCATGGCTATTCTGAGCAAATATATCGTTTTGGATCAATTCATATTGAACGTATTCTATAAATGTGGCAAGATCAATAAAATTTTTTACTAAAATAACAAGATGATTAATATTATTCATTCCAAAGTTGTCGCTATTCTGTTGATTGGCTTATTTTTAACCGGCTGTGCTTCCACAAAATTGAATAACGACGATGGTCCTTATGATCCTCTAGAACCAATGAATCGTGCAGTTTTTGATTTTAATGAAATGGTTGATAATAATGTATTCGAGCCAGTTGCTAAAGGTTATAAAAAAATTATGCCTGATCCCCTCGAGTTGATGGTAGGGAACTTTTTTTCAAACCTTAATGATGTAGTGGTACTAACTAACTCTGTTCTGCAATTAAATTACGAGAGCGCACTTGCTAGTAGTGCACGATTACTTATCAATACCACCTTTGGTATTTTTGGTTTGATTGATATTGCAAGCGATATAAGTGCAGCCAGTGATGTTAATCTCAGCAAACGAAATGAAGATTTTGGCCAAACCTTGGGTCGCTATGGAATTGGTAGCGGACCTTACGTGGTGCTTCCTTTCTTGGGACCGAGTTCGGTTCGCGATACTTTTGGTATTGCTGTTGACAGTTTCTTTGTCGATCCTGTCACACAAGGAGTAACAGGGGTTTTTATGCATAATGTGGACTACATTAATTCTGCTGCTGTGCGCTTTCCGATAGCAACAGCGAGGGCTGTAAATACACGTGCGCAGCTACTGGATATTGAGAAAACCCTGGAGGAGGCTGCGTTGGATAAATATGAATTTATGCGCGATGCATATTTACAAAGACGCACTAGCTTGGTGAATAACAACAGTGAAGAAAAATAGGAAGGTAAACTTCCGGCGGATTAGTCGTATTGATATGGCTTCTTAAATTCTCAAAATTAATAAAATAATATCGATTGTTTGATATAGTATTAATTAATAAGTAATTTATTTATTAATAATTGGCCAGTATACCCAAAAGCACATTGATAAGGAATTTTTCCAGATTCAATGTGCTTTTTTTAATCCTGAAAATGAAAGTAAGGTAAAAAATAATAACAATGTGATATTGCGGTTTGATCTAAGACGCAGCACATGCGTGATACAGTCTGGGGAACCAAAGTGGACTAGATGGGAAGATTTTGAAATAGGGACTTATCCAAAGTGTGGAATGATTCAGAGGTGTTTTGAGATAACGGGAAAATGAATCAATGAGAAATTCAGTGGTGATTGTGGGTAGTGGTTTGGCTGGTTATGGCGTGGCGCGCGAAATACGCAAGCTTAATTCAGAGCTGCCGATTGAAATATTTTCAGCTGATCATGGCGGTTTTTATTCCAAGCCCATGTTATCTAATGCACTATCATCTGGAAAAAGTCCTGATTCTATTTTGAATGGAGATGCTGCTAAGATGGCATCGCAGTTAAAGATTTCCATTCGTCCCTTTTGCCGGGTTACTTTGATAGATCAAGAGAGGCATACGATAACTTTGTCTGATGGCGAAAAAATAATTTACGGACAGCTGGTTTTAGCACTGGGTGCAGACCAAGTGCGTTTGCCATTGTCAGGAGATGGTGCAGAGGGGATATTAACTGTCAATGATCTTGATGATTATAAGAAATTCCGGGACGCTTTGATTGGTCGGGCGAGAGTTTGTATCATAGGAGCAGGTCTGATTGGTTGTGAATTTGCGAATGATTTGGTAGCGAGTGGCTATCGAGTCGATGTGATTGATATTGGCGCGCAACCGCTTGGTCGTTTGTTGCCTCCAGAAGGGGGAGCATTTATACAAAAGAAACTGGAAGAGGCTGGTGTATTTTTTCATTTAAGCACAACAACCCAGGCGGTAGATCAAATACAGCAAGGAAGGTTTCGTTTGACGTTAGCCAATGGCGAATCAATCGAGTCTGATATTGTATTGTCAGCAGTTGGATTAAATCCGCGCACGCAACTTGCCGCCGCAGCGGGTATTCAAGTTAACCGTGGCATCGTTGTGAACCGTTTGCTGCGGACTTATTGTGCCGATATTTATGCATTGGGCGATTGTGCGGAAGTTGAAGGAAAAGTGCTACCATTTGTAATGCCTATTACGCATGCTGCGAAAGCTTTAGCTGCAACACTTACCGGTAATCCCACTCAGATTCATTATCCGGCAATGCCGGTAATTGTAAAAACTCCATCCTGTCCAACAGTAATCTCACCACCGGATTTTAGTATCAAAGGTAAGTGGAATGTTGAAACAGAAGAAGATGGTGTTAAAGCACTTTATCAAAATGACACAGGAAATATACTTGGATATGCATTATTGGGCTCAGCAACCAAGGAAAAAAATAACTTGACTTCACAATTACCTGCAGTATTGAATTGATAATGAGCAGTATTTGAATTTTGGTGGTTGTGGGCGACTAGATGATTGATAATATGATAGATATGGCATACTTAAGGCAATGAAGTTTTTCTTCGATATTTTTCCAGTAATATTATTTTTTCTAACTTTTAAACTGTATGATATTTTTATAGCAACTGCTGTTGCGATAGTAGCGGCTATTGCACAAATTGGCTGGCTTTGGTTACGAAAGCAGCAAATAGAAAAGCTGATGTGGATAAATCTGGCGACTATCGTGATTTTGGGTGGAACTACATTATTAGCTCAGGATGAAATATTCATTAAATGGAAACCGACAGTTCTATATTGGTTGATCGCATCTGTTTTACTGGTATCGAGTTTGGTATTTGGAAAAAATATAATCGAATTAATACTTAAAAAACAAATGATCTTGCCTGCGGCAATATGGGAGAAACTTAATCTGAGCTGGACAGTTTTTTTTCTATTAATGGGAGGGATTAATCTCTATGTTGCTTTTAGCTTCTCAGTAGATATCTGGGTTACATTTAAGCTATTCGGTGCTACGGGAATGATGCTGGTGTTTATAATTTTGCAAGTGATGGTATTAGGAAAATACTTGAAGCCAATACCTGAAAGAATTTTGACTGTAAATGAACAAGATAATCAGATTGAAAAAATCGACAATAAGAATGGAAAGAAACAGTGATGCTATATGCTATAAATGCAGAAGATGTACCCAATAGTTTAGAGAAAAGAATATTAGTCCGATCAGAACATTTAACAAGAATCAAGGGATTGCAGGAAGCCGGTCGACTAATTTTAGCAGGGCCATATCCTGCAATCGATAGTCAAGATCCAGGCCCACTCGGTTTCTCGGGTAGTCTGATAGTGGCAGAATTTGAATCTCTGGAGGCTGCCCAAGCTTGGATTAATGAAGATCCCTATGTTAGTGTAGGCGTTTATCAAAGAGTAACTGTAAAACCTTTTAAAAAAGTTTTACCCGAATAAAAAGTTAAGCTATATTTTTCTCTATAATATCAAGTGATTTAATTGGAAGTGGTGACTACAGAGTTCACGTCTTGCATGTAAAGGCGTATACTCCAAGAGAGGCTATATTCTGATGAGTATAAATTTTATCCTAATTGTAAAAAGGAAATTCCATGGGTTTAAAGAAATTTTCACAAGTGATGATAATTAGTGTTTGGAGCTTGGTTGCATTTTCGGTTCAGGCTCAATCATCAGGAGTGGTGGCTAAAGTAAATGGTGTGGCAATTCCACAATCTCGCTTGGAATTGATGGTGAAAGCGAATGTAGCACAGGGGCAGCAAGATGGTCCAGAGATGAGAAAGGCTTTGCGTGAGAATCTGATTGCGGAAGAGATCCTCGCACAAGAAGCGACTAAGAAGCGCCTTGACCAAGATCCGGAAGTTATTGCGCAACTTGAGATAGCGCGGCAAGCAGTTTTGGTGAGAGCATTTCAAGCTGATTATATAAAAAATAACCAAGTCAGTGACGATACTTTACGCAAGGAATACGATGTTCTAAAAGTGCAGATGGGAGACAAAGAATATAAAGCTCGTCATATTCTTGTAGAAAATGAAAATGAAGCACGGGATATTATTGCTAGTCTCAAGAAAGGTGGTAATTTTGCCAAAATTGCTGAAGAAAAATCTATCGATGACGGGAGTAAGGAAAATGGCGGAGAATTAAATTGGAGTCCGCCAGCTGCTTATGTCAGACCGTTTTCTGAGGCACTGGTGAAATTGTCGAAAGGTGGAATGACGGAGCAACCAGTACAGACTTCATTTGGGTGGCACGTAATTCAACTGATGGATATACGGCCAATGGAAGTTCCTCCGTTTGAAGAAGTAAAACAAAATATACAGCAGCGCGTATTGCAGCGCGAATTTGCTACAGTAGTGCAAGATTTACGCAGTAAAGCAAAAGTAGAATAACTTTTCTTCGATGTCCGGGTAGATTGGGAATTAAAACGACTTAAGAAATTTCCTGTCTACCCGTGCAGAGAGTCCGCAGAGTAGCTGATAACTGGAAGTCCCGGCGTACATAGCTATTTCTTCGACAGGTATACCTTTACCCCAAAGAACAACGGGGTCTCCTAGTTTAGTATTTTTAACTCCAGTAAGATCTATAGCCAGCATATCCATGGATATCCGGCCTAGTAATCGACTACGTTGATTATTAACTAATACCGGTGTGCCAGTGGGTGCGTGACGCGGATAGCCATCAGCATAACCGCACGCAACAATTCCAATGCGCATTCGATCATCAGCTTTGAACAATCCATGGTAACCGACTTTATCACCGGCCTCCAAATCATGTATTGCAATAATTTTACTTGATAGTGTCATGACTGGCAGCAGATTGAGATCTGCTGCGGTTTTATCTGGAAAAGGGGAAGCGCCGTATAACATGATTCCAGGGCGAACCCAATCACTGTGGGTTTCAGGATAATTAATGATAGCTGCTGAGTTTGCAAGAGAGCAGGGATAGTTGTATGTTTCGGTGATTGTTTCGAAGCATCGAAGCTGACGAAGAACACTTGCTTTTTCGGAAGGATCATCAGCACTAGCAAAATGTGTCATGAGCGTAATATTTTTTACATGTTGATTGTTTGTTAATTCTTTAATGACTTGTGGCAATTGTTTGGGAGATAATCCAAGGCGATTCATGCCAGTATTAACTTTTATGAATATGTCTATTTTATGATTCTTGAAATCAGATAGCATGGATACTTGTTCAGCGTGATGAATGACGGGGCTCAATTGATACTGCTCAACTAACGCTATTTCCTTCGTAGAAAAGAAACCTTCCAAAAGTAAAATTGGTTGCTGGTAGCCTATTGTGCGTAAAGTTATAGCGGCCTCTAATTCCAGTAATGCAAATCCGTCGACATTCTTAAGAGCGTTTGCGGTATGAAGTAATCCATGGCCGTATGCATTCGCTTTGAGAACTGCCAATATGCGTGCTTTGGGTGCGTATTGACGAACTATAGTCAGATTATGTACTAAGGCAGAATAATCAATGATTGCTTGAATAGGACGTGACATCAAATTTTATGATAAAAATAAATGGTATTGGCGAGGTTCTTTCCAGTGCACTAAATATATTTTCAAACGTTGGTGATTCGGCAATTTGCATAATATGCTAATCTCATCAACTTCATTGAAGTTATCGATAATGAATGAGCTAGAGTTTTTTATAAATAATGCTAAAAAAATTTAACCAATTATCACTGACAAAGAATCAACATTACGGGAAATAAGTTTGAAACGCGGGTTTTATACAATTATGGCAGCGCAATTCTTTTCCTCACTCGCAGATAATGCGCTGCTAGTTGTAGCAATTGCTTTGTTAATCGATTTACATGCTCCCGCTTACTTAACGCCCTTGTTGAAGTTTGTTTTTGTACTGTTTTATGTCATTCTTGCTCCATTTGTTGGTGCGTTTGCTGATTCTATGCCCAAAGGGCGGGTCATGTTTATTAGCAATACCATCAAAATTACTGGTTGTGGGTTATTATTTGTTGCTATGCATCAGTATCTTGCATTAGCCGCATACGCAGTTGTAGGATTGGGGGCGGCAGCTTACTCACCTGCTAAATATGGCATATTGACAGAATTATTACCACCGGAAAAATTAGTGATTGCAAACGGGTGGATTGAAGGGTTAACAGTAGCATCTATCGTATTAGGAACAGTCTTGGGTGGTGTATTAATCACTCCGTCGGTGGCGAATGCTTTGTTAGAATTTGATTTTCCATTTATAGAGACGGGGATAGATAATGCACTGGAAAGTGGAATCTTTTTGATAGCTATCATCTATTCCATTGCGGCATTATTTAATTTGTATATTCCTAATACAGGTGTCGATCATCGCATTCCTAAAAGAAATCTTTTTTTTCTGGTGCATGAATTCAGTCACTGCGTCAAATTGCTATGGTCCGACAAACTTGGGCAAATATCTCTTGCGGTGACTACTTTGTTTTGGGGGGCAGGTGCTACGCTCCAGTTTATCGTATTGAAATGGGCCGAAGTGGCAATGGATTATCCTCTCAACCAAGCGGCACAACTGCAAGGAGTGGTGGCTTTAGGTATCGCTGCAGGTGCTATTATGGCAGCTCGATGGATTTCTTTGCGTCAATCGGTAACAGTTATTCCATTGGGTATTGCAATGGGTATTGTTGTAATGGCTATGATTTTAGTGACGGATTTGTGGATAGCTATTATCTTGTTGATGCTGATTGGTGGGTTGGCAGGTTTTTTTGTGGTACCCATGAATGCCTTATTACAGCATCGTGGACATATTCTGATGGGTGCAGGACATTCTATTGCAGTGCAGAATTTTAATGAGAATTTGAGCATTTTAGTGATGTTGTCACTCTATGCTCTATTAATTCTTTTCGAAGTGCATATCTATATTGTCATTGCTGTTTTCGGATTATTTGTTTCTGTCATGATGGCATTGGTTAGGAAATGGCACCTGTCAAATCAGAGTAAAGAAGATTCATTGCATTTGATCGGCGCAAGAAAAGGGCGTTAATTTACTTCTCAATTAGTTAGGTCGAATGTGAGGTATTATCAAAGGGAGATGGATTCTGAATCAATGATTCCATAACTGATTGGGCGAAGCACAAATCTTTCCAGGCTTTGGCCTTTTCTGGTAGAGAACGCAATAAATAGGCGGGGTGATAGGTAACAATCAATGGTATTCCCGAATAGTCATGTATTTTTCCACGTAAACCGGAAATGCTATTGTCGCACTTAAGTAGGTTCTGTGCGGCTACTTTGCCTAATGCAATAATAATCTTGGGTTTGATCAATGCAATTTGTTTGGTCAGGAAAGGCTCGCACTGCGCAGCTTCGTTTGTACTAGGGTTTCTATTATTCGGGGGGCGGCATTTGACGATATTAGTAATATAAATCATATGCCTGCGGTTTAATTGAATTGCTGACAACATCTGATCCAGCAATTTCCCTGCTTGCCCTACAAATGGTTCACCTGTTTCATCTTCTCTTGCTCCAGGTCCTTCGCCAACAAATAACCAGCTTGCGTTTTTATCGCCAGTACCAAATACAGTGTGAGTGCGAGTCTTGCTCAAAGGGCAAGCAGTGCAATGTGACACTGCTAGTTTCAATTGATCAATTTCCTTGGATTGCGCTGGATTCTCTTTAAGCGTAAACGAAGATATAGTATCTTCATTTTTAGGGGATTCTGGAAGAGTTGATTGATTCATACGGAAAGTATCCGATCTAAAGTACCATGTCGGCAATAGATTTAATTCTTCAAGTATTTGTCTGCGCCGATTATTCATAACTCCAGCTGCATAACTAGAGCATCTTCGCGACCACACATGGCTGGGTAGTAACCTTTTCGTGTGGCAATTTGATGAAAACCCATTCGCTTGTAGAGCTGTGCAGCACCATGATTGGATTCACGCACATCAAGAAATATTGATTTTGCTTCTCGCTTTTTAGCGTGCTCAATGAAATATTGAAGTAATTTTTTACCTAAACCTTTCTTTTGCCAATATGTGGCAATACCAAGTGTCAGTATATGAGCTTCTTCAGGGCTCATCATCATGATTCCATATCCCGTGAGCGTATCATCTTGCTCGAGTACCTGACACACATAACCTGCCTTAATGGAATCTGCAAAATTTCCTGGTGACCATGGAAAAAGAAAAATTTCGCGTTCGACGAGAATAATGCGATCTATATCCGAATAGTGCATCTTTCTGATGTCGGCGGCTCGCTGTAATGTGTCATAACTGTCGTTCATTTTCTTTTAGTGCTACTTTGTTTCGTAAGTATACTGGTGTTGCATTGGCTGGATTGATCCCCGGACGAAGTAGTGCAAGCTGGGCGATTTCTTTAGCATGCGGGTGAAGATTGTAGTGAATTTGTTGAAGATTTTCACAATAGCGTGATGATAATTCTTCGTGATAAACATCGAATCCGCTACCGCAGCCATACCAATTAGAATCAGTGTCAGATAAAGTCGGGGCTTGTTGTGGTAAACAAAGAATGGGTGAACTAATAGTTTCCCATCCATGGTTGGTCACCTTCTGATAGGTAGCATGATAAATCTCGCCCATACGAGCATCAAGCGCCACAATAACTTTCTGTTTGTCTATTTTTTGCGCTACGGCTTCCAGGGTGCTGATTCCTATAACGGGGATGCCAG
Organism: Nitrosomonas ureae; assembly: GCF_001455205.1. Classification (NCBI taxonomy): domain Bacteria; kingdom Pseudomonadati; phylum Pseudomonadota; class Betaproteobacteria; order Nitrosomonadales; family Nitrosomonadaceae; genus Nitrosomonas; species Nitrosomonas ureae. The sequence goes on along the minus strand of NZ_CP013341.1, from coordinate 435,244 downwards.
TGGCATAAGCCAGGCCTTGTGCGACTCCGCATGCGATACGTAAACCGGTAAAAGATCCCGGGCCAGCGCCAAAGGCAATGCTATCCATCTGCTGCAATGTCAATTTTGCTTTCTCCAGCATTTCATGAATCATAAATAAAAGAATTTCTGAGTGGCGTTGTCCTGCATGAGTTTCTTTCTCTATTGTTACCCCTTCCAGTTGAAGCGCCACGGAACAAAATTCGGTAGAGGTTTCAAAAGCGAGAATTTTCATGGAGATTGTAAAGTTGAAGTATCCGAGGAAATTGATTTGATTATGAGAAAATATCAGGGAATTTTTATTTAAGAGATCAGCTTATTCTAAATACCAATGATTGAGCGGAATATATTCTACCCCATTGTGTGTTGGTTGCGATTGTATGAGGAACCATTGATTGACATACCATTGAATAGGTTTAATCATGTTAGTGTTAATGTGGCAAATGGTTTTGTGGAGTATAGTAATGTGTGGCTTATAGGCACGATTGTCAAATACGAAACCATTTTCTGATAGCGCAATCTTTAACGAATCAGTAAGAGAAAAGAGCTCTGCAGGAAATTCTTTTGCTTTAATGTAAATGATATGGTTGTGCTTCCAATAACCGATTATGTCTAATTTAAGCTCAAATTTTTTTGCTGATATAATTTTTGCGATTTGCTGTAGTGTTTGAATCTGGTGGATATTGATATCCCCCAGGAATAGCAATGTCATATGAAGATGCTGCATTTTAATTTTATGGCCACCATAAATGGATTCAAGCATTTCACTATGGTATATCAATTGTTTTTGTACCTGTTTGTTAGGAAAAATCGCAAAAAATACTCGGATTGATTTTCTTTCTATTTTTTTACTCTTGATCAAAATCTCTTTCCCATATGATCAATTAAGCATACGACTTCGGCTGCGATACCTTCTTCACGGCCAATTGCGCCCAAACGTTCAGCAGTTTTCGCCTTAATATTGATATTACCGGCTTGGGTTCTTAGATCCTGTGCAACATTGCTAATCATGGCTGGGATATGCGGTGCCATTTTAGGAGCTTGAGCAATAATAGTTGCATCAATATTAATGATTTTATACCGAGAGTTTTCCAATAAGCGATGTACATTGCGTAATAACAATCGGCTATCGATATTTTTATACTGAGGATCGGAATCAGAAAAATGTTTTCCAATATCTCCCAATGCTGCGGCACCAAGAAGGGCATCGCAAATAGCATGTAGTAATACATCTGCATCAGAGTGACCCAATAATCCCTTATCGTGAGGGATTGTGACGCCACCAATAATCAAATGGCGGCCTTCGATCAGTTGGTGTACATCAAAACCTTGACCTATTCTTATCGTACTCACGGATTGTTCCTTTGATGAATAATTAATTCTGCTAATGCCAAGTCTTTAGGATAAGTGACCTTAAAATTGTAAGTATCACTCAGTATAAGTTTGGGATGGAGTCCTAGCGCTTCGATTGCACTTGAATCGTCAGTAATGTGGAGTTTCTTAGCATTCTGTAGTGCTTTGGTAAGTAACTTGTAGCGAAACATCTGCGGTGTTTGTGCTTGCCATAAATTTTCTCTGGGCTCGGTGCACATCACGAGATTATCGATATTGCTACGTTTTAAGGTATCAGATACAGGTACTGCTAATAACCCACCTATTTCATCGTGAGATAATTCACTAATTAATTTGTCCAGTTGAGCCGCAGCTAAGCAAGGTCTGGCAGCATCATGCACTAGAATCCAATCATTGGCATCAACCAAGTTTTTTTGCTTTGCTATAGTGAGTCCATTTAACACACTTTCAGCTCGTGTTGCACCGCCACAGTTAAGTACAATCAATTTGTCAGAAAACTCTGACCAGTCATGTTTGATCCAGTTGTAATCGTCGGGGGCAAGCACGACAAATATGCTTGTAATAAGCTTATTATGATAAAGTGTATTTATTGAATGATAAATCAAAGGCTTATTGTTCAAGAGTAAATATTGCTTGGGGAGTTCGCTATCCATGCGAGATCCTGAACCTGCAGCTGGAATTAAAGCAAAAAACTTTGTCATTATGATTCTTGTTAGAAAACTGATTGGTGAAGCAAGTTTGATAAAATTATTGCAGTAATTATAATTTTTTGTGTGTCTTTTGTCTGAGGTTATTGGTGTGTGGGTATTTATTTATTCAGTATAAATACTTATTGTGGTTGTTTGAGTTTAAGGAAGGTGTGTGAGCTTTTATTCAGCAGTGGTTATAATTACTAAATTTAATTCTAGGTGGAGTTTATGGAAGCTGAACAAATTAATGCAATTTCAAATCGCCTTCAGGATATTGATAGTCGGGCCAGTGAGTTACGGAGGTTTCTTTGACTTTGATTCCAAACAAACTCGACTGAATGAATTAACACGATTACTTGAGGACTCAACAGTTTGGAGTGACAGTAAACGTACTCAAGAAATAGGTCGTGAAAAAAAATCGCTGGAAGATACTGTGGTTACGTTAGTGTCTATGGAGAAGCAACTTAGCGATGCTAAGGAATTATTTCAAATAGCTAAAGATGAAGCGGATGAGGCAGCGCTAGTCAGTATTTCGCTTGATGCCGAAAATATTGAAAAAACTATAGCAAACCTGGAATTTCGGCGCATGTTTTCCGGTCCAATGGATCCGAATAATTGTTTTGTGGATATACAGTCAGGTTCTGGAGGAACCGAAGCGCAGGACTGGGCCGCGATGCTTGAGCGTATGTATCTGCGGTATTGTGAAAGGCAAGGTTTTGATGTTGAAATTTTGGAAGAGTCACCAGGTGACATTGCCGGTATCAAGAGTGCTACTTTAAAAGTTTCTGGTGAATACGCGTATGGTTTTTTGCGGACAGAAACCGGTGTGCATCGACTAGTTAGAAAATCGCCGTTTGATTCTGGTAACCGCCGTCATACTTCATTTTCCAGTGTCTTCGTTTATCCGGAAGTTGATGATAGTATAGAAATAGAAATCAATCCGGCAGATTTAAGGATTGATACGTTTCGAGCGTCCGGAGCTGGGGGACAGCACATTAATAAAACAGATTCCGCTATTCGTATCACACATAATCCCACAGGAATAGTTGTGCAATGCCAAAGTGGCCGTTCACAACATCGGAATAAGGCGGATGCGCTTACAATGTTGAAGTCTAGGTTATTTGAGGCAGAGTTACGTAAGCGCAATGAGGAGAAACAGGCCATAGAAGAAAACAAAACGGATATTGGTTGGGGGCATCAGATTCGATCGTACGTATTGGATCAGTCGCGGATAAAGGATTTACGTACAAATGTTGAAGCGGGAAACACACAAAATGTATTAGATGGGGATTTAAATAACTTTATTGAGGCGAGTCTTAAACAAGGAGTCAAATGAGCTGGATTTTCATTGGTAGCTGAGAGCTGAGTGATTGTATTCCTGAGAGTTTTTTAATATAGGTGGGTTAATTGGGTTTTTATTACAAAAATAAGGTTAGAAATATCTTGACCCGTATTATAGAGTCTGTATAATTCCGCTTCTCTGCTGCTTAGCAAGTATCAATAAGTAAAGCAGCAACGCTCTTTAAAAAATTACAATCGATAGGTGTGGATACTTAATAAAGTGAAGAGGTTTAAATCCTCAAAAATAAAATAGTATTCGCAAGAAATAAATGGTATTGATAAATTAAGAAGTTATGTCAATTATCGAAATGTCAAGCGAAAGAGTTAACAGAATCGAACTTAAGAGTTTGATCCTGGCTCAGATTGAACGCTGGCGGCATGCTTTACACATGCAAGTCGAACGGCAGCACGGATGCTTGCATCTGGTGGCGAGTGGCGGACGGGTGAGTAATACATCGGAACGTGTCCTTAAGTGGGGGATAACGCATCGAAAGATGTGCTAATACCGCATAATATCTAAGGAGGAAAGTGGGGGATCGAAAGACCTCATGCTTTTGGAGCGGCCGATGTCTGATTAGCTAGTTGGTAAGGTAATGGCTTACCAAGGCAACGATCAGTAGTTGGTCTGAGAGGACGACCAGCCACACTGGGACTGAGACACGGCCCAGACTCCTACGGGAGGCAGCAGTGGGGAATTTTGGACAATGGGCGCAAGCCTGATCCAGCAATGCCGCGTGAGTGAAGAAGGCCTTCGGGTTGTAAAGCTCTTTCAGTTGAGAAGAAAAAATTCTGGCTAATACCCAGAATTCATGACGGTATCGACAGAAGAAGCACCGGCTAACTACGTGCCAGCAGCCGCGGTAATACGTAGGGTGCAAGCGTTAATCGGAATTACTGGGCGTAAAGGGTGCGCAGGTGGTTTTGTAAGTCAGATGTGAAATCCCCGGGCTTAACCTGGGAATTGCGTTTGAAACTACAAGACTAGAGTGTGGCAGAGGGGGGTGGAATTCCATGTGTAGCAGTGAAATGCGTAGAGATATGGAAGAACATCGATGGCGAAGGCAGCCCCCTGGGTTAACACTGACACTCAGGCACGAAAGCGTGGGGAGCAAACAGGATTAGATACCCTGGTAGTCCACGCCCTAAACTATGTCAACTAGTTGTTGGGTCTTATTAGACTTGGTAACGAAGCTAACGCGTGAAGTTGACCGCCTGGGGAGTACGGTCGCAAGATTAAAACTCAAAGGAATTGACGGGGACCCGCACAAGCGGTGGATTATGTGGATTAATTCGATGCAACGCGAAAAACCTTACCTACCCTTGACATGTTAGAAAATATTCAGAGATGAATTTGTGCTCGAAAGAGAATCTAAACACAGGTGCTGCATGGCTGTCGTCAGCTCGTGTCGTGAGATGTTGGGTTAAGTCCCGCAACGAGCGCAACCCTTGTCATTAATTGCCAGCATTAAGTTGGGCACTTTAATGAGACTGCCGGTGATAAACCGGAGGAAGGTGGGGATGACGTCAAGTCCTCATGGCCCTTATGGGTAGGGCTTCACACGTAATACAATGGCGCGTACAGAGGGTTGCCAACTCGCGAGAGGGAGCCAATCTCAAAAAGCGCGTCGTAGTCCGGATCGGAGTCTGCAACTCGACTCCGTGAAGTCGGAATCGCTAGTAATCGCGGATCAGCATGTCGCGGTGAATACGTTCCCGGGTCTTGTACACACCGCCCGTCACACCATGGGAGTGGGTTTCACCAGAAGCAGGTAGTCTAACCGTAAGGAGGGCGCTTGCCACGGTGAGGTTCATGACTGGGGTGAAGTCGTAACAAGGTAGCCGTAGGGGAACCTGCGGCTGGATCACCTCCTTTCAAGAGAGCTTTATTTAAGTGTCCACACTTATCGATTGTTTTAATAGGCAGAGCTAAGATCTGGAAAGCTTTTTGTAAAATAAGTTTATCAGGGAGATAGATGATGCTTAGACTCGATTTGGGGTCTGTAGCTCAGTTGGTTAGAGCACACGCTTGATAAGCGTGGGGTCGGTGGTTCAAGTCCACCCAGACCCACCAACAAAATGAAGGGGGTGTAGCTCAGCTGGGAGAGCACCTGCTTTGCAAGCAGGGGGTCATCGGTTCGATCCCGTTCACCTCCACCACTTCTAAAGTTGATGATGGGGTGAGCTTTAACTAGATATTAGTGATGCATGTAAAATATATGTAATTTTGTTCTTTAAAAAAATGGAAAAGTAAAATATTTTGTTTGTAGTAAAGTAATATTTTTACTACAAATAAGATTGGGGTTAGATTGTATCTTATAATTTTATTGTATTGATGATGGATTTAAAATCATCAATATCTTTAATTTTTATGGCATTAAGTTATTAAAGTTATAGGATCAAGTGAATAAGTGCATGTGGTGGATGCCTTGGCGATTACAGGCGATGAAGGACGTGGAAGCCTGCGAAAAGCTTCGGGGAGTTGGCAAACAAACTTTGATCCGAAGATATCCGAATGGGGAAACCCGATTCTTGTTTAATAGGCTTTTGAGTTGTATAAAAGCAAATTAAGCAAGAATCAACCTTAGCTGAATATATAGGTTAAGTGTGGCAAACCTGGAGAACTGAAACATCTAAGTAACCAGAGGAAAAGAAATCAACCGAGATTCCCAAAGTAGTGGCGAGCGAAATGGGATCAGCCTTCAATATTTAGCATCTTGAGCTAATCGAATTTTCTGGAAAGTTAAGCCATAGCAGGTGATAGCCCTGTAGATGAAAGTTCAGATGTGGAACTAGGATTGAAATAAGTAGAGCGGGGCACGTGAAATCCTGTTTGAAGATAGGGGGACCATCCTCTAAGGCTAAATACTCGTAATCGACCGATAGTGAACCAGTACCGTGAGGGAAAGGCGAAAAGAACCCCGGAAGGGGAGTGAAATAGATCCTGAAACCGCATGCATACAAACAGTAGGAGCTCGAAAGAGTGACTGCGTACCTTTTGTATAATGGGTCAGCGACTTACATTCAGTAGCAAGCTTAACCACATAGGGGAAGCGTAGCGAAAGCGAGTCTTAATAGGGCGATTAGTTGCTGGGTGTAGACCCGAAACCAGATGATCTACTCATGGCCAGGATGAAGCGAAGGTAACACTTCGTGGAGGTCCGAACCCACTAATGTTGAAAAATTAGGGGATGAGCTGTGGGTAGGGGTGAAAGGCTAAACAAATCTGGAAATAGCTGGTTCTCTCCGAAAACTATTTAGGTAGTGCCTCATGTATCACCTTTGGGGGTAGAGCACTGTTATGGCTAGGGGGTCATTGAGACTTACCAAACCATTGCAAACTCCGAATACCAAAGAGTGTAAGCATGGGAGACAGACATCGGGTGCTAACGTCCGGTGTCGAAAGGGAAACAACCCAGACCCTCAGCTAAGGTCCCCAAGACACAGTTAAGTGGGAAACGAAGTGGGAAGGCATAAACAGTCAGGAGGTTGGCTTAGAAGCAGCCATCCTTTAAAGAAAGCGTAATAGCTCACTGATCGAGTCGTCCTGCGCGGAAGATGTAACGGGGCTCAAACTGTGCACCGAAGCTAGGGATTTACATTTATGTAAATGGTAGGAGAGCGTTCCGTAAGCCTGTGAAGATGACTTGTAAAGGTTGTTGGAGGTATCGGAAGTGCGAATGCTGACATGAGTAGCGATAAAGGAAGTGAAAGGCTTCCTCGCCGAAAACCCAAGGTTTCCTGTGCAACGTTAATCGACGCAGGGTAAGTCGGCCCCTAAGGTGAGGCAGAAATGCGTAGCTGATGGGAAACTGGTTAATATTCCAGTACCTTTGTTCAATGCGATGTGGGGACGGAGAAGGTTAGTTCGGCCGGGTGTTGGATGTCCCGGTTTAAGCGTGTAGATATGTTGCTTTGGCAAATCCGGGCAATTTAATTGAGGCGTGATGACGAAACACTCTTAGGGGTGCCAAGTGAGTGATACCATGCTTCCAGGAAAAGCCACTAAGCTTCAGTTGAATGAAGACCGTACCGCAAACCGACACAGGTGGGTGGGATGAGAATTCTAAGGCGCTTGAGAGAACTCAGGAGAAGGAACTCGGCAAAATGACACCGTAACTTCGGGAGAAGGTGTGCCTTTAGTATGTGTAGTGCTTTGCGCATGAAGCAAAATAAGGTTGCAATAAACTGGTGGCTGCGACTGTTTAATAAAAACATAGCACTCTGCAAACACGAAAGTGGACGTATAGAGTGTGACGCCTGCCCGGTGCCGGAAGGTTAAATGATGGGGTGAAAGCTCTTGATTGAAGCCCCGGTAAACGGCGGCCGTAACTATAACGGTCCTAAGGTAGCGAAATTCCTTGTCGGGTAAGTTCCGACCTGCACGAATGGCGTAACGATGGCCACGCTGTCTCCTCCTGAGACTCAGCGAAGTTGAAATGTTTGTGAAGATGCAATCTCCCCGCGGCTAGACGGAAAGACCCCGTGCACCTTTACTGTAGCTTTACATTGGATTTTGATAACATTTGTGTAGGATAGGTGGGAGACTTTGAAGCGAATTCGCTAGAATTTGTGGAGTCAACGTTGAAATACCACCCTGGTGTTGTTGAGATTCTAACCTAGATCCATTATCTGGATTGGGGACCGTGTATGGTAGGCAGTTTGACTGGGGCGGTCTCCTCCCAAATTGTAACGGAGGAGTACGAAGGTACGCTAAGTACGGTCGGAAATCGTGCTGATAGTGCAATGGCAAAAGCGTGCTTGACTGCGAGACTGACAAGTCGAGCAGGTGCGAAAGCAGGTCATAGTGATCCGGTGGTTCTGTATGGAAGGGCCATCGCTCAACGGATAAAAGGTACGCCGGGGATAACAGGCTGATTCCTCCCAAGAGTTCATATCGACGGGGGAGTTTGGCACCTCGATGTCGGCTCATCACATCCTGGGGCTGTAGCCGGTCCCAAGGGTATGGCTGTTCGCCATTTAAAGTGGTACGTGAGCTGGGTTTAAAACGTCGTGAGACAGTTTGGTCCCTATCTGCCGTGGGCGCTGGAAATTTGAGAGGACCTGCTCCTAGTACGAGAGGACCGGAGTGGACGCACCTCTGGTGTACCGGTTATGACGCCAGTCGTATCGCCGGGTAGCTATGTGCGGAAGAGATAACCGCTGAAAGCATCTAAGCGGGAAACTCTCCTTAAGATAAGATTTCCCGAGGATTTAATCCTCCTAAAGGTTCGTCGAAGACTACGACGTTGATAGGTCGGGTGTGTAAGCATAGTGATATGTTGAGCTAACCGATACTAATTGACCGTGCGGCTTGATCCTATAACTATAATAATTTAATTAATTTTTATGAATTTTTCTAACCTTATTTACTTTTTCTAAAATTAAATGATAATAATATCATTTAATTAATAAGTTACGCTTGGCGGCCATAGCACTTTGGACCCACTTCTTCCCATCCCGAACAGAACTGTGAAACGAAGCTGCGCCGATGATAGTGTGTATTCGCATGTGAAAGTAGGTTACCGCCAGGCACTCAATAACAAGACCCATCACTTTAATTTGTGATGGGTTTTTTCATTTTGGCGGTAATAAGAAAAAAATAGACACTCCGCTGTAAATGACGAGAATCTAAATTTGAAATAGGAAAAATTAAGTTATCCGATTTCTTTTATTCACGAATACTAATGTTTTGCCTTATTTCGATTGAGATCATGCCGAACATATATCATGCATGATTGTAAGTTTTCTTTATCATTAGTTGGTTTAAGTTCTTAACTTCTGTTTTTATGGGTAGAATGATTATGAAAGAATACGATCTAAAGAAGGGAGATTGGGAAAGAGATTTACTCGAAGATCTCGCTTTAGCTTCCTTAAATGAGCAGAGGCGCGCGCGTAGATGGGGAATATTTTTTAAGCTAGTTACTTTTCTCTATCTTTTTATTCTATTATTTTTTGCATTAGGCTGGATTGACGATGGGAAAGTTAGACTAGCAGACAAACATACTGCAGTGATAGATTTAAGAGGAACGATTACCACTGAGAGTATGAACAGTGCTGATAAGATTAATAGCAGCTTACGATCAGCATTTCAAGATAAAAACACGAAGGGTGTTATTTTGCGAATAAACAGTCCTGGAGGAAGTCCAGTTCAAGCAGGATATATTAACGATGAGATACGCCGTTTGCGTGCTAAATATCCAGATATTCCTCTTTACGCAGTTGTCGGAGATATATGTGCGTCCGGGGGATACTATATAGCAGTTGCAGCAGATAAAATATATGTAGATAAAGCAAGTTTGATCGGTTCCATTGGTGTACTGATGGATAGCTTTGGCTTTACAGGTACTTTAGAGAAACTTGGTATTGAAAGACGTTTGTTAACTGCCGGCGAAAATAAAAGCTTTTTAGATCCTTTTTCGCCATTGGATCCTATTCAAATGGATCATGCTACCAAATTATTACGTGAAGTGCATGAGCAGTTTATCCAGGTTGTTAAACAAGGAAGAGGAGAGCGCCTGAAGAATGATCCAGATATATTTAGTGGGATTATTTGGACCGGTCAGAAAAGTATTGATTTGGGACTTACTGACGCTATAGGTAATGCGGAGTATGTTGCCCGTGAAATTATTAAAGCTGAAACGCTTATCGATTTTACACCTCGCGAGGGTCTTTCAGATGTATTCTCCAAGCGCTTTAGCCAAATCATTTCAAATCTTATATTTGATGCTGGGTGGGCTATTAAGTAAAACACAATCTGGTCAAGTAAAAAGCGGACAACCCAGTTAAGCGATTTTTCTCAATATTTCTGTTTCCGTTTCATATTGATTCGGGCTTTTGTAGCCCAAGTATGAATGCAACCGATGACTGTTATAAAGCATGGAAATATACTGCAGCACATCTTGCTGTGCTGCATGACGGGTATGGTAGTGCCGCCAGTGGATTCGCTCCCGTTTAAGGTTGCCTTCGATACTTTCAGCCACAGCATTATCGAAACAATTACCGGTGCGGCTCATGCTGCCGATAAAGCCAAGTATTTCCTCCAGAAGCCTTCAGTACTCCCCGCTGGAATACTGCGATCCGCGGATGCCCTTCTAAATGTCAAGCAGCAATTTGGATACTATTGATAAGATTGTTGCGTTTTTTCAGAATGTAATAAACTTCTCGCGCAATATAGCGTTTAAGGCACCGCAGCGCCTCAAGTTTCGTATGCCCTTGTGTCAAACTTTTATCAACGTACTCTTTAGTTTTATTGTCCGTCCTCAGTCGTCCAATAGCGATAATATGCAGTGCACTATTAGCGGCTCTGTCACCGCCGCGATTCAATCTGTGTCTATTGACCTTGCCCGAGGAAGCAGGAATTGGATTTACACCGCATAATGCGGCAAAGCTAGCTTCGGATTTTAATCGATCCGGATTGTCTCCCGCGGTAATGAGTAATTGTGCAGCAGACTCATAACCAATGGCTTTACCTGCAATCAGATCGGGAGCAAGTTCATCAACTATGGCTGAGATCATGACATCCCGATCCGCAATCTCATCATGCAATTCCAGATATCGCCGTGCAAGAGATTTCAATGCGATTTTGTATGCAGTTGATATATTACGATACCCGCCCAGATCTGGCCGCCAAGTGACAAGAGTACGGATTAATTGCATGCGAGTCAGTGCACGGAGCGGTTCCCGAATCGACTCTGGTGCGGAAATAATATTCATTTGGATCATTTGGAGTGCGATACGTCTAGCTGCAATGGCAGTCTTCCTACATACCTTTAGAACTCGTAACGACTCCACCATGCCATCTCGTGTTTTAGGTGTGACGGTTCGTATTCCAGCAAATGCAGCATGGGCCGCATTTTCCGCATCGATTGTATCGTTCTTGCCGCGTCTGCGTCGATCCATTTTATCAGGTGAGGTAACTTCTAAAATTTCGACGTCAAACTGCTGCAGATACCTTAGCAAACCCGCACCATAAGTCCCAGTGCATTCTATTCCAATGCGCTTGACCTCACCAAAAGATTGCATCCAATTCATCAGCATTGATTTGTATCCTTGCCGTGTTGTGGGGAAAGAATTACTGGCAAGCACTCGATCGTAAGTATCGACTACGGCTGCGAAATGTATGTCTTTGTGGGTATCAACTCCTCCAACTATGCCATGATGATTGTCATCCATTCTCAGCTCCCTATTTTTGAATGATGTTATTGATAGGGATTCACCGAAACCGATTGCCGGGACAAGACAGTAATGAGATAAGCGATCAGGCCCTTCTTGGGTCACAGACAATGGCGAGGTGAAACCTCACCGATAGATATTGCCAAATAACCGACAGATCCAGGGAATGACACTATTGACGGTCTATCGCTCTGAGAGTCAGGAAACTTGGCAATTCTTACGGTACCAGAATTCCAATAATTGCTCATTCAATGATTGAGTCAAATCATTATTGAAATCTGGTGCAAGTATTCTTACTGAGCCCTTCTTTGCGTCCCATCATATCGGAAATTATAACGGCGAACTTGTTGGTCTTAAGAATATCAAGGGCTTCATTGGTGGGAGAGTGCCAGAGAGAATTCAACACCTTGTGCTTGGAAGGCTTGGACCTCATGAACGATATTCTCTGGGCGGTCATCAATCCATAAAACCCGGTTTCTCCGTTCGCTTGATATTTGACTTTTACTCGCATTAGAAACAATGCTCACAATTTCCCGAAGTTGGGATTCAGGTAATTCACCATCATGCCCAGAATGTTTGGCAGTTGCAGTGACGAGGGATGCAACGGATGTCATTTGGGATTTCATGAAATTATCTTCATTTTTAAAGTCAGAGGGTCCATGAAGTTTATTGTGATGATTGGCAACAAGCCAAGGAAATCCGCAAAATACTATTACGGGGAAGAAAACCATGAAGTAGACCAGGGGTGTGATGTGCTCTGAGATGCCTTGCCCTAAACCTACAACAAGTGACGCAAATCCGTACACAAGCACTATAAAAAGCGCAATTATTCCTAATGGACTTTTTGCAAAGCCTTGTGCCGATTCTCTAAATTTATCTGTATTCATAATGTGTTGTCACATAAACATAATTAAGTTGTAGTAATTCAGACTGGATCTTGCAGTTTTGCTGGCAGGAAACATGGTTCATGTGCTCGTGATGAATGATGCTGTATTTATTCTTCCTGATTCTTCTGACTATTATCACGATGATGTTTCTCAATCTGATTCTTCAGGATCAACATGGTTTGTTGTGACTCACGCAATTGATTTTTTAACGTCACTAATTCAATCTTTAAGTCATTGTATGCAGTTTTAGTTGCAATCAGTTCAGTCTCTAATTTTTTGGCTTCAAATGAAGGAGTGAAGAATGGGACAATCACTAATAGCGCGGTAGCGATTGCAACTATCGCAGTTAAGCCAATCAACCACTTGGTCAGTTTCTCGTTAATCATTGCATTGCGCACAGTGATGACAGCATGGACGAATGCTTCCTCACTTTGTAAGGCGTTTGGGTTTTTATTTAATCTATCCAAAACCTCATTCAGACTAACTTTCAGATATTCGTCAGTCGTTGGATTCTCTGTTTTATCGGCAAACGAGTTCATGGCATTACGTGCGTTTCATAAAGTATGGTTAGATGTATTTAAGCTATTGATATAAATATTATCCTGATAATTCTTGTCTGTAATTCCAATCATTATAAATTTTTCATTGATGGTTGGGTGATAACTGGATCAAGTTCGAGTGATTACTGGCCTCGGAGGACATAACAGATCAGTCAATATAAAATAATCCGTGCCGCCGAACAATTTTCCAATCAGAAAGTTTACCTTTTCGGCATGCACCGTAACGAAAAGAGGGTGGCAATTCCGAGAATTGGAAACGCAGATCGTAGAACCAGATGCACAAATCTGAATCAAGAGTATCAATTCGTTCCAGTACCGGGAATTGGGCAAAGGTGCGGAAAGGCTCAAAAACGGGACTGAGCCATGCTTCACGGACGAGTGTTCTCTGTGTGAAGTCATCCCCGAATTGTTGCTGGACATGCCAATTATTTTCCGAAATGGGGCGATATGCAGACGCCATCTTTGACAGGAGCGAGGTTGTCCGGTGTTGTCCTAAGGATTGCTGTAAATTCATATCGGCAAGATGATAGGTTTCATTGTGCCGGATGATGATTTTCCAGTGGAACGGTGACAGCGGTTGTGGTAATGCGGTGATATGCGCTTGTGAAATAGCTTGGGAATCGGTATAACGGACGCCGATTTCGATGGCTTGCTGGTACAAAGTCCATAAAATAATCACATATCCGCATAAACAAGCTAAAGCCGCCATAGCCGCGATTCGTTGTCGCGGATAGCGCCACGAAATGATCAGGCCGACAATGATGATCAGACTGAACCAAGGGTCGATGACAAATACCAGCGGTAGAGAAAAACGTTCGGTTGAAAAGGGCGCGAACAACATCAACCCATACGAAGTGATAAAGTCTCCCGCGATATGAATGGCAATACCGAGGCATATGGGAGGAAAAAACAATTTCCAGGCACCGTGTCTTTGAGTCAACCAGGCAAACAGCCTGGACAAGAGCCATGCCCACAACGGTAATAAAATCAGCGAGTGCGTTGGGCCCTGGTGCCAATTCAGGTAGGTGAGCGTGTCGATCAGGCGGAGCGCAAAATCTACATCCGGGAACGCGGCTGCGGTAAAGCCCGCTGCAATTTGTATGTGCAATGGTAATACGGTAATGTCTTTCGGTCGTGATGGCGGCGGTGATTGTGCTACAGCCCGTGCCAGCAGGGCACCGCTTAAGGCATGCGTGAGCGGATCCATGATTTTTTATTATCAGCCGGACTTGGCATGAATTTCTGAAGCAATCGGTTCTGTCAGTGGAGAAGACTGGGGTTCGGGAGAAGTTTCGGATGCAGATACAGATTGCTCAGCATAATCGGCTGCGGTTTCTTTGCACGGAATACCATAAATCCTATGATCCAGCGATTCAGCCACGCGCAGCTTGTGCTCCAGGAAATCGCGCGTACGCTGTGAATTTTCTGATGAATCCTGCATCCAGTAAGTAAATGTCGCTAAATAAATTGTAGTAAGCGCGGTTTCTTCCAATGCGCGCCGCAGAAAAGTGGCGTCGCGTTGTGCGGCTTCACGCATCCATTGTACTGTGCGGCTGATGCGCATGATGGCGGGAATCTGAATATGTAAATGACCGGGTTCCAGTTTGGTGCCGATCATTTGTCGCGTAATCTTGCGGTGTGCAACTAATGCATCCAGCCAAGCCATAATAAGATGCTGCAAGCGTTCGCGTGGCGATAACGACAAAAATTCCACGGTTTCTGCTGATCTGAGCATTTGACCATCGGCCTGGTCAAACCAAGCGTCAATCAAATCTTCTTTTTCGCGGAAATAAAGACGAATATCATCCAGAGAAATATTTAATTCAGCAGCCACATCAAACAAGCGCACTGCTTCCCAGGATGAACTTTCTGCGAGGGCAACGGCCGTATCCACGATTGTACCGCGTAATTCAGGCTTGCTTTTTTTCATTTTGATTCTCCCCAAGTATTGATAGGAGTAGTGCAATTTGATGCCATTTTCACTATAACATACAAGGAATCATCAGAAAAATGGTAAATTAAGAGGAGGTCCGTGATGACTCAATATCAACCGAAGCCCGGAAGTTTTTCAGGATTATGTTAAAGTTTCTTTAATCTAATCGAAGTAGTTTTTTCCTAACACGAATAAAAAATGGGATTGAGATGCTGCAGATTCCACAACAAAACATGTTTGATCGCTTGATCTGGAAAGCGGATGATTGTTTGCTTCTTGATGATCTCGTGTTTCGGGCAATGCGCCAAAAGACCGGAAAATGGAGTGGGGACAAGCATTTCATTTTTTATAAGATTCAACCCTTAATTGAGCAGTATGCGCATTATTTCCGGCGCCGCTGCGATTTCCAGCCAAAGAATATCTTTGAGTTAGGTATTTTTGATGGCGGCAGTATTGTATTTTGGCATGAGCTATTCAAACCTCAGAAACATGTTGCATGTGGACTTGGCGGATCGCATGGATAGTTCATATTTCCAGAAATACCTGACGTCACGCGGCTTATCGGATCGGATTCAAACTGTCTGGAAAACTGATCAAGCAGACAAATCAAAACTTTCGCATTTTATGAGAACCATGTTTGATGTTCCACCGAATCTGATCATTGATGACGCCTCGTATTTATACGAACCTACTCTCGCTAGTTTTGAAGCTTTGTTTCCACTCATGCCGCCGGGTAGTTTGTTTGTGTGTATTATCGAAGATTGGGGGCATTGGCGCGATTTCATTGCTCTTCCTGAATGGTCGGGAAGGAAGCCGCTCACGCAACTGATTATTGAACTGACTGAATCTGTCGGGTCATGGACCAATATCATCAACGACATTCCCATATATCGGGACTTTGTTGCTATTGAACGCGGACCCCGAATTATCGAAGATCCGGCATCCTTTAGTCTGAAAGAGCATATCTATCGACGTTCAGTCGATCAATTTGTCCCACCTATTTCAGGTTATCAGAGAATTATCAATTACTTGAAGCATAGGTTGTGTTTTCTAATTATTCTAAGAGCTCGTTGAGCATTAGGCAGTTACGTGTCAAATGATGCTGAATAGTAAGCGAGGAGGACTCGGGTTGCTTGGTTTGAAATACGGACAAGTTGATGTAATTCTGTATAACATGCCGCATGCGGTATCGTGTTGGCGTTATGATGCCGGTACTGTGAGCATGAACCCGGATCATCGTGACGAGATTCCGCATGCCTGCCAGTTGAAACCGTTCTTCTAATACCTGTAAATTTTCAATGACTGTCCGGATACGGTACGCTCGGGATTCAGACTATCAATGGTTGCTTGAATTGCATCATACCGTGTACCGTGACCTAATAACACAAGAGTTCGGTTATTGGGATAGTGATGAGGAATTAGGTTTGTTCAAGAATGCATGGGAATCGAAGCAAATCGAAATTCTTTTACAGAATGACAAGCCTGTCGGTATGTTGATCGTAGTTGCGCATGTGGATCATTTTTGGCTGGATGAAATTCAAATTGATCCTCGTTATCAAAATCAAGGCATCGGCACTGAAGTGATTGGGCGATTAATTACCAGAGCACGCGCCGGTTATTTGCCGCTGCGATTAAGAGTTTTGCATGCGAACCAAAGCGCTTACCGGCTTTATCAGAGATTGGGTTTTCTGCGAATCGGTGGGGTGAAGCATCACCATGTGATGGAAATAAGATGATTTTTTGAGAAGGGTAACGGTTGTAATCGTTCGTTTTGATAATGGGCAATCGCTGAGATGATTTGTCGGGTTCGTAAGAGAGCTATTATTAAGATCTGGTTGTATCATAATAAACATTAACATCATGTTTATTAATGAATAGATGTAAGGTTAATAAATAATCAAGTTAGAAAAGGTGTTTGGATTTGGCCACTTAATTTTCCTTTTTGTAATATACACACAGACTTATCCACAGAAATTGTGAATAGAAAATAGAGTGTTAAAATTGTAAGAGCCAGATACGATGCGTGCCGAACTAACTGCTTGGTAATATTATACGGAAATCGGGTAACATAACAGGTTGCAGAATAATGCCCGGATAAAATATCTGGATCTATAAAGTGTGTGAGGAGATTGTTTCGTGTTATCTTTAATTCAAGCTGCGGGTTGGCCGATTTGGCCGATCATCATTGCTTCCATAGTTGCCTTGGCTATTATCGGGGAACGAATGTGGACATTGCGTTTGAGTGTTGTTTCGCCGAAAGAGCTGTTACCCAGGGTGTTAAGCGAATATAAGCGTAATGGCGTTAACCCTGAAATGCTGGCGCGACTGCAGACGCATTCACCATTGGGGCAAATTCTTGCAGTCGGTCTTAGAAATGTCAAAAGTACGCGCGAGGTAATGAAAGAGTCGATTGAAGAATCCGGCCGGGTGATTGTGCATGATTTAAGTCGTTACCTGACTACGCTAGGAACCATTGCTGCACTGAGCCCTTTGATGGGTTTGTTTGGCACATTGGTGGGTATGATCGAAATCTTCGGATCAAACTCTCCTACCGGTAGCAACCCTGCACAGCTTGCTTATGGGATCTCCGTTGCGCTATATAATGCTGCATTTGGCATACTTGTCGCTATTCCCAGCATGATTTTTTATCGCCACTTCAGAGCAAAGGTTGATGATTTTGTGATAGAAATGGAATTGCAAGCGTTAAAATTAGTAGAAATTGTGCATGGCGAGAGAGAAGGGTGATTTTTCTTATATGCACTTTTTAAATTGCTTGAAGATGTTTATGACTTTATCTTGTTGTGGAGCACATTCCAATTTATAGGCGCGAATTAAAAGTGACTTTAATCGTGTGAACTTTGGAAGGATTGAGAATTTCTAGCTGGAGTACAAATCACGATGCTGAGCTAGTAGTGTATACTCCGCTGAATCTTTTTAGCAGGAAATTTTCGTTGTGCAGGTAAGTTGATGAGATACGATAGAATGTGTGGCAAATGGGAGTTGAGGTTTTGCTACCATCCGAATAATTCTTGAATAGCATGTCAGTTTTCCTGGATTGTGGCTTTAATTGATCGATTTGATAGATTTCTTGAATTTTGGTTGATTTGAATATATGACAGCACTTGATGCGCTGAGTATTCTACAAAAAGTTAATGTGCTGGGTAATCCGATGAAATTAAATAATTGTTGAATCAAGGATTGATGAGCCTGTTGCATGTTATTGGCTTTGTTGAAGAAAACATGAAAATGGGCTGTATTACAAGTAAATGAGTGAGAATTCCGGAATCTTGAGAAATATTAACTATCACTATTTGATTCTTATTATATTTTTTCTCTGCCTGACAATCTTGCAAGGATGCGCGACAACACCTAAAAGTAGTGATGAAGAAGTTGATCCGATTGATCCGCATGAGAAAATTAATCGTGCTTCCTATGATTTTACGGATCGTGTCGATCGGGTGATTTTTGAGCCGATTGTAAATGTTTATGTTGATTATGTGCCTACTGCCGCACAACGATCAATTGGAAATTTCTATGATAACCTGGCTTATCCGAATGTCGTTCTCAATTCTTTTTTACAAGGAAAGATAAAGCAGGGCGCCGGGGATACATTGCGTTTTCTTGTGAACTCGACGATTGGTATGTTTGGACTGTTTGATATGGCAACCCACATGGGTTTACAAAAACACGATGAAGATTTCGGCCAGACGTTAGGTGTATGGGGAGTTAATCCAGGCTCTTATTTATTTGTTCCGCTACTGGGGCCTAGTAGTGAACGTGACGTGACCAATATACCGGTAGGGCTTGTGACCAATGTGCTTTTTTACGCGGGTCTTGCGGTGGGTACGTATTTTGCTGCGCCATTGACTATTTTGGGTGCTATTGACAAGCGGGCACGGTTGATCGGCCCGATGCAGATTCGGGATGAAGCAGCATTGGATCCCTACTTGTTTGTACGTGAAGCATCACTGCAACAACGCGAATTCCTGGTACATGATGGCAAACTGCCTCTGGACCTTTATTATGATCCTTTTCAGGACAATCCCTTTGATAACGATGTAAAAATCAAGAAATAATGTTCCTGCTTTTGATTTTATTTTACTTCATAAGGTATTGAGTACCCGAACAACAATACAGCCGATTTCGTTAACAGACACCTTTTATTTTAAATTTACAATAGATATGAGCGCTTAGGAATATATGGATGGGTCACAGAGAATATCGGATATATCGCGGCAACCGGAGGGGTTTACTGTGAATGATGTAATGTCTTCAACGTATTCAGTATCCAATCTGAATCAGGATGAAATCAATGTAGAAGAGCTGGAAAATAAGTTTACACAAGCTCGTTCGGCCATGTTGACGCTACAGAAACCTGATGGCCATTGGTGTTTTCCGCTGGAGGCGGATTGTACAATTCCAGCAGAATATATTCTGATGATGCACTTCATGGATGAAATCGATGTCATTCTGGAGAATAAAATTGCCCGTTTCATTCGGGAAAAGCAGGATCCTGCCCATGGTGGATGGCCATTATATTATGGCGGTGCATTTGATATCAGCTGTACCATTAAATCTTACTATGCCCTGAAGCTGGTGGGCGATTCTTCCGATGCAGCGCACATGATACGTGCTCGCGAAGCTATTCTGGAACGTGGCGGTGCGGCTAAAGCCAATGTTTTTACTCGTTTGCTGTTAGCCATGTATGAGCAGATTCCATGGAGCGGAGTGCCGGTTGTGCCTACGGAATTGATATTGCTACCCAGTTGGTTTCCGTTTCATATCAGCAAAGTATCTTACTGGTCACGCACTGTAATGATTCCCTTGTCTATTTTGTGTACGATCAAAGCACGTGCAATCAATCCGCGCAATGTGGATATCCGTGAATTATTTATTGTGCCGCCCGAACAGGAAAAGAATTATTTTCCGCAAGCGGATACCTGGTTGAAGCGTGCTTTCATGCTGGTCGAACGAGTTTTGTCACGTGTCGAGCCCAAGCTTCCCCAAGCTATACGCCAATATTCGATAAGTAAAGCGGAAAATTGGACACTTGAGCGTTTGAATGGCGAGTGTGGAATTGGAGCTATCTTTCCTGCAATGGTTAACGCACATGAATCGCTGGCATTGCTGGGTTATGCGTATGACCATCCCAGCCGCGTACAATGCCGTAATGCGCTACGAGGGTTATTAGTTGACGAAGGGGAGCGTGCTTGGTGTCAGCCCTGTACCTCACCCGTTTGGGATACAGTATTGACATGTTTGGCATTGCAGGAAGATCCAGCAGCAAATCAGGAGTCTCTACTAAAAGCACTGGATTGGTTGGTTGAGCAACAGGTTTTGGATGAACCGGGTGATTGGCGCGACAAACGGCCGGATTTGCCAGGGGGCGGTTGGGCATTTCAATATGCGAATCCGCATTATCCTGATCTTGATGACACCGCTGCCGTGGCCTGGGCACTGGATCAAAGCGATTCGCAACGTTACCAGAAACCCTTGGATCGCGCAGCGAATTGGCTGGCGGGAATGCAATCACGTAATGGTGGCTTTGCGGCTTTCGATATTGATAATACCTATCATTATTTGAATGAAATTCCTTTTGCCGATCACGGTGCATTGATAGATCCTCCGACAAGTGATGTGACGGCGCGTTGTGTCGGCTTGTTGGGAAAATATGGGAAACATCAACGTGAAGTTTGGCGCGGCATCAGTTTTCTGCTGCGGGAGCAGGAGAAAAATGGATCATGGTTCGGACGCTGGGGTACCAATTATATTTATGGCACCTGGTCAGTGTTGGAAGCTTTTCAGTTGGCCAACTTTGATATGCAGCATACATCGGTGCGCCGCGCCGTTAAGTGGTTAGAGTCCGTACAAAGAGTCGACGGCGGCTGGGGTGAAACGAATGATTCCTATCTGGATCCACAGCTGGCCGGACAATTTCTTGAGACCAGCACTACATTTCAAACCGCCTGGGCGGTGCTGGGCCTGATGGCGGCTGGAGAAGTCAATAGTAAATCGGTACGCAGGGGTATCAATTACTTATTGCATAATCAGGCGGATGATCATTTGTGGGAAGATCCTTGGTTTACTGCACCTGGTTTTCCTCGGGTTTTTTATCTTCGTTATCACGGGTATTCAAAATTCTTTCCAATTTGGGCACTGGCGCGCTATCGTGCTCTAACAAAGACAAAGGAGACGGTTGCTTGAACGTAATCGGTGTTGTTTCAGCGCTAAAGTCTGAGGCAACTTGTATAGTGAATTTGCGCATTCCTGTTTATCAGGTGGTGAATGCGGGAGAGAGAACCCGTTTGTGCCTTAGTAGCATGGGAAGCAATGCAGCACGCGGAGCAGCGCTGAAATTGCGCGAGTTTGGTGTCAATGCATTGGTGAGTTTTGGTGTCGCTGCCGCATTGGATGATAAACTGATTCCCGGCGATCTGGTGTTGCCTGAATCCATTGCAGTGGATGGAGAAAGCCTGCCGGTAAATCTGGAGTGGCGTAATCGTCTGGAGCATTTGCTGTCAGCGCACTTGACTGTTACCGGTGGGATTCTCGCATCCAGTGAGGCACCTTTGACATCCAGGCAGGAGAAGCTTGCGTTGGGTGAGACAGTTGGTGCTTGTGCGGCTGATATGGAAAGCGCGGCTGTGGCAAAAGTAGCGGCTGACGCAGGCATTCCATTTGTCGCTATCCGTGCGATTGTCGATCCGGTCGATTTTTCTCCGCCGGAGGCATTGTTGAGCGCGGTGTATCCGGATGGCGGTGTTGATTTTATACGTCTCATCACATTGTTGATAGGCCGCTCGGTTTCGATCAAGACACTGTTTCATCTTGCATTAGGAATGCACGCAGCCCGTGCTACATTGACAAAAGTCGTGCAAACCGCCGGAGCGGCATTTGCCAGCGAATTCATTCTTGAAAGTTGTCATGCAGATGGTAACGGTGAATCAGCTGGTAATAGTGACTGAAACTGCAATGCGGCTAACTGTGAATACAACGGGCTCGATTGTAGCAATTGTGCATGCGTTCCCAATGCATCCAGACGCCCGCGATCAAGCACAGCAATCCGATCTGCGGATTGCACCGTGGCCAAACGATGAGCAATGACCAGTGTGGTGCGGTTGCGCATCAGAAGTTGCAATGCTTGCTGTACCCAAAACTCGCTTTGTGCATCCAGCGCGCTGGTGGCTTCATCCAATAGCAAAATGGGTGCATCGGCTAATACCGCGCGTGCAATCGCCAATCGTTGTTTCTGACCGCCGGATAAGCCTAATCCGGAATCTCCCAATTGTGTCTGATAGCCTTGTGGCAGCATGCAAATGAAATCGTGTGCAAAAGCTGCTTTGGCAGCTGCTTCGACTTCGGTATCAGTAGCGTGGGGACGGGCATAGCGAAGATTTTCGCTGATTGTGCCGTAAAATAGCGCCGGATTTTGTGATACCAGGGCAAAACATTGCCGCAATGCAAGAAGATCCACATTCCGAATATCAATTCCTTCCAGTTTGATACTGCCGGACTGGCTATCAAAAAAACGCAAAAGCAGGTCAAATAATGTGGATTTTCCTGCACCGGAAGGACCCACCAGTGCCAATGTTTCACCTGCGCGGATCGTGAGTGATAGCTGATTGATAACCAACACCTCGGGGCGCGAAGGGTAGGCAAAGCACAATTGATCAAGGGCGATATTTCCGGATACTTTTGGTAATGGGCGAGGTTGCTCAGGAGATTGAATCAGATTCTGTGCTTGCAATAATTCTACTGTCCGTTCTGCGGCACCGGCGGCACGTTGCAATTCACCAATCACTTCGGAAATGGAGGCAACGGCTGAGCCGACAATGACGCTATAGAAAACAAAAGCGGCCAATTCTCCGGCACTGATGCGACCTTCGATGACATCCATACCACCCACCCATAGCATTAATCCGACAGCGCCGAGGACCAGAATTATGACGATAGTGATCAGTAACGCGCGCTGGGTAGTGCGTTGCTTGGCAACTGCAAATGCTGCCTCGACCTGGTCGTGAAATGTGGATTGGTCGATGGACTGGTGATTGTAAGCTTGTACGGTTTTGATTTGACCGAGCACCTCGCCGACATAAGCGCCCACTGCAGCAATTTTGTCCTGGCTTTGGCGTGATAAATGCCGTACCCGGCGACCATAAATCAGAATCGGAGCTACGACCAACGGTACGCAGATCATCACCAGGGCGGTGAGTTTTGCATTGGTAATGAATAGCCAGATAATACCGCCAATCATCATAATCAAATTGCGTAGCGCGAATGAAACCGAAGACCCGATAACCGTTTGTAGTAACGTCATATCAGCAGTGAGACGCGATTGGATTTCGAGACTGCGGTTTTGCTCGAAAAAGCCGGGATGCAGATGAATCAAGTGATTGAATACCTTACAGCGGATATCGGCAATCACCCGTTCCCCAAGCCAGGTAACCCAATAGTAGCGGGTAAATGTGCCTGCAGCCAAAGCGATCACCAGCAATAAAAATATCGCTACATATTGACTCAAAAGATCTTTGGATTGCGTTGCGAATCCTTGGTCTATCAGTAAGCGGATGCCTTGGCCGATCGATAACGTAATTGTCGCTGTGAATAATAAAGCCAACAGACTGTAGATGACCTGATGCTTATAAGGTGCAATAAAACTTCCTGCTATTTTGACAGCTTGCCAGCGTGTTTGAGTACTTTTCTGAGAGTTTTTCATAGATTGTTAATTGTTTTTCAAAGGGAATCATTGCCTGTGCAATCGATATTGCACCAAGAAACGATGTGATATTTTGTGTTAATTGCTGGGATCTATGGATACTTGCTGGAGCAACTCGGAGTTAGGCGCCACAGAAAACTTTTTCTGGTTTACCAAAGCGTGTCTTGAGGCAATAGATTGATGTGGATGATTGTAACAAATGAGAAATGGAATTACTAACCGGGTTTGTCAATGTTAATAAAGCAAAACGTTATAGTGAGAAATGATCGTGAAGTATAGAGGAAATTGAGTGGATGAAATAAGATAATGGATCTGTTGAGCGTTTCAACAAATCCATTATCTTTAATTTAGCTAAAGTACAAAGTCGCTAGCAGCGAGTACATGGAGCCCGTTTAGTTGGATCTCCATATCGACAACTAAATTGCCATCACCTTCAAACTCGGCCTGAACAATGGTCATGTTATTGATCGCATCCTGAAAATATCGAACTTCACCACCGCCGCTGAAATTGCTTGTACCCCGGAAAATGAAAGCATTATCAGCACCGCCATTCAAGGCATCGATGGATGACAGATCAATTTCGTCAACACCGGGAGTAAATCCATTGATGACATCCCGATTGGCGCCGACAGCGCTTTCGCTGAGCGCATTATAGTCAAAGGTATCGTTACCGCCACCGCCGGATATTACATCCCTGCCCGCGCCCCCGATCAAAGTATCTTGTCCTAATCCACCAAAAATGATGTCATTGCCGTCCTCGCCCAGAATTGTATCGTTACCGTTTGCGCCATCCAGAGTATCCGCGCCGCCACCGCCTTTGATCGTGTTGTTGGAGGCATTTCCGGTAACATTGTCATTGCCGTTTCCCATGAATGCATTTTCAAAATTGGTATAGCTTTCTCCACCAAAGTTTGTCAGTCCGGTGGTCATGTTGAATACATAGTTGCCATTAAAGGCCGTATGGTCGATAGTATCGACACCCGTTCCACCATTCATGGTTTCACCACCAATGCCCGATCTCATCGAATCATTACCCGCATCGCCGTTATAGGTTCCGCCGTCGCCATCGGAAGTAATCGTGTCATTACCGGCACCCCCATTTAACGTATCCAAGCCACCGCCACCCACCAGAGTGTCATTGCCCAAGCCACCAAAGATGGTATTGTTCGCATTATTGCCGGTCACGGTATCATTGCCCCCACCCATTCTGGCGATTTCGAAATTGGTGTAGCTTTCTCCGCCAAAGTTTGTCAGTCCGGTTGCCATATTGAACTCATAGTTTCCATTAAAAATCGTATGATCAATAGTGTCGACACCCGTTCCACCATTCATGGTTTCGCCACCGATACCTGAGAACATCAGATCATTGCCGTCATCACCGTTATAAACTCCACCATCCCCATCGGAGAGAATGTTGTCGTTGCCGCCACCACCGTTCAGTTGATCAACGCCGGCGTTTCCTCGTAATGTATCGCTGCCAAAGCCACCAAATATGACGTCATTGCCGTCACCCCCGTTGATGGTGTCATTGTTTGCGCCGCCGTCGATGATATCATTGCCGCCATCGCCATTGAGCGTATCGTTACCACCGTTGCCGCTGATATTGTCAGCACCGGCACCACCAAAAACAGTATCCGGGCCGCCCGCGCTGCTGATGGTATCGTTACCGCCGAAACCCCTGACAGTATCGGCTAATTGTGTTGGAAATCCGGAAACACCGGGCGATATAAATGCAAATGTGATTGTGTCATTATTAGCTGTTCCATTGACTATAGCCATTTTGAATCTCCTTAAAATGAATGAAATGATTTGCCTATCAACTGATAGATTAAGATCATTACATATCAGATTACTAAATATTCTTTATGCCACGTGTGAGAAAAATCACAGAACCGGAATGATTTCCAGTTGAGTCATTATGAGGTAATTTGCCATTCAAGCAATCCTGAGTGATTGGAGCGTTGGGGTGCCCGTTTCTAAGGAAGAAAGAGATACGGAAGTAACCAAGCTATTCTTGTTATGGAGTCGGTGAGTTGTCGAATTTTTCGCCGAATCGAGCAGCGTGTATGTGCGCATCGACGAAAGTATTAACGCTGAGGCGGCCCGGACGGGTGCGCCCGTCCGGGTAATGGCGCTTGAAATAAACCATTTTCTGGGCGCGCCCGATCTCGCGTAAGCGTTCGAGCAGCAGGTGCGTGACTTCGTTCGATTCCGATGCCCATGCATTGATTAGCAAGATCTCACCGGCTTTGCTATCCTCGAAGGAAAGCTCACCTTGTTCCGCAAGCCACATTTCGCCTTTTTCCCGAGTGGTTAGCGCCCAACCAAGGAACCCCACAATGCCTCCATTATCCGATGCGATCAGATAGTGGCCACGGTTAATTTGTCCGACCAATATACGGGACCAGTGCCCGAACGGCAGGCGCGCAAAAGCCGGTTTAGTCATCAAATAACTGACCGCGAATCCAAGCGCTTGCGCAGGGTTGATTCCCGTCAGAAGACGAATCTTGGAAGCGTCAATTTGAGTCGCAGATGATTTATCCGGCATATTCCGATTGGGTGGTTCGCGATCAATAGTTTTGTAAACATCAATCGCTGCGTTGAGTCACTTCTAAAAGATGATAGCCAAACTGTGTCTTAACCGGACCCTGCACTTCACCGACCGGCGCGCTGAAAACGACAGTATCGAATTCCTGCACCATCTGTCCACGACCGAATTCACCCAGTTCACCACCTTGTTTCCCGGATGGACATAACGAGTGTTCCTGGGCCAGTGTGCCAAAATCGGCGCCACTTTCAATTTCAGCTTTGAGGTTGTTACATTGTTCTTCAGTTTTAACCAAGATATGGCGTGCGCTGGCTCGTGCCATGATTTTTCTCCTATTATTGAACGAACTCTTCTTAAAATCCCAACGCATTTACAATGCTAAATGAATCGTAAAAAAACACCTTGAATAAGGTATATAGAATTATGTGGCATCACTATTTCTTTGCTTTTCTGCTCATATCTGCCCCCTTCTGCATTTTGGGTTTCCAGAAGTGTCCGCGATTAATTAATTATCGTGATACAGTTAAAGCATACCTTGGTCGGGCGATACATGCACTGCTTTTTTCAGCATCGCTGGCCATCTATTTTCAATGAATTGCCGGGGTATTATCGAATATGCTGGAGTTACACAACATTACCAAAGGTTACGCTGAAGATCGGAAGGTGCTGGTCAACTTGAGCTACACATTGAATGCGGGCGAGTATGTCGCGATTATGGGCGAATCGGGTGTGGGCAAATCGACGTTGTTGAATCTGATTGCCGGTTTGGATTCTCCGGATTCCGGTGAAATTCGCATTAACGGGGTTGCCATTTCATCCATGCATGATGATGCCGCGACGCTATTGCGACGCGAACAGTTTGGTTTCATCTTTCAGGCATTCCACGTATTGCCTCATTTGACGCTGGCGCAGAATATCGCATTGCCACTGTTGTTGAATGGTATAGCTACGGATTGCGTGAATCAGATGCTGGAGCAAGTGGGGCTGCATGGTCGCGGACATCATTTCCCGCGCCAGTTGTCCGGTGGCGAACTGCAGCGTGTTGCCATTGCACGTGCATTAATTCATCGGCCACGATTGGTACTGGCGGACGAACCTACGGGTAATCTTGATCCGGACACCGCGCATCAAATTCTTCAGCTAATGCGCAGGGAAATCAAAGCGAATGGTGCGACCGGCATTATCGTGACGCATTCTCATATAGCGGCTGCCACGGCCGACAAAGTGCTGAATTTGACTCAGAATGGATTGCATTCGGCGGAGTCAGGACATAAGCTATGAAAGCGCCATCGATATTTCGCTGGATGCTGATTAGTGAATGGCGCGCGCATATTATGCAAATAGCCGTTGCCCTCATCGCTATAGCTATCGGGGTTGCTATGGCATTCTCAATTCATCTGATCAACAGCGCTGCTTTCAATGAATTTTCTGCAGCCAGCAAGAGCCTTTCCGGGCTATCGGATTTGCAGGTGCGTGGACGCAAAGCATTTTTTGATGAGGCGCTTTATCCGTTACTGGCTAAACATCCAAGCATTGCATTGGCGAATCCTGTTTTGGAATTGGATGTGACGATAGCTGGAAAACAGCAAAGCAGAAATGATCATAAGTTGAAAATCATCGGTATCGATCCTTTCAGAGCGGCGCAAATTTCTCCCGATTTGCTGGGGCTACCCAAAGAAGGGGAAACGCTGGATCGTATCGCCAGCGATACGATATTTCTATCCCCTGCTGCAATGGAATGGTTGCAGGTCGAGCAGGGCGATGCGTTGCAATTACAGGCTGGATTGCAAGCGATCACGTTGCGTGTGGCGGGTGGTTTAGTGCGCGCGCGCGCGGGTCAGCGCATAGCAGTGATGGATATTGGTGCAGCCCAGTGGCGCTTTGAACAGATCGGGCAATTGTCACGGATTGAACTGAAACTCAAAGATGGCATTAATCACGCGGCATTTAAAACCAGTCTGGCGGAGGAATTAGGTGAATCCTATTGGGTTATGGAAGCAGCGGATCAGGAAACGCGGATTGCCAATATGTCGCGCGCTTATCGCATTAATCTGAATATGCTGGCGCTGGTGGCGCTATTTACAGGTACATTCCTGGTGTTCTCCACGCAGGCTTTATCGGTAATACGGCGGCGTCAGCAATTTGCGTTGTTACGCGTACTGGGTTTCACGCGGCAGCAATTGCTACGGCAGATCATTACTGAAGGCGGATTGCTAGGAATAATGGGATCGCTATTGGGGTTGGGATTGGGGTATGCCGTTGCCGCGATGGCCATTCAGTTTTTGGGGGGAGATTTAGGAACAAATTTCTTCCCCGGCGTTAAACCGAGTATTTTTTTTGATCCTTGGGATGTCGTGATCTTTTTTGCAGTAGGTTTAAGTGTGACATTGCTGGGAAGTATCGCGCCGGCATTGGAAGCTGTTCGAGCCCAGCCTGCATCGGCACTGCGCTCCGGCACCGAAGATGCAGTTATGGCAAAATTGTCTTCGCCTTGGTTCGCGGTGATTTGTTTATCGCTTGCATTGCTGTTCACGCAATTGCCCCCTGTTTTCGAGCTGCCGGTATTCGGTTATCTTGCGATTGCATTACTGTTGATTGGCGGCATTACACTAATGCCGCGATTTGCTGCCTGGACATTTTCGTCTTTATCAAACCGATCGTTTCATGAACGGATAGGTGCTGTTTTTACATTAGCATTGGCACGTTTGGCAAATGCACCGAATCAGGCTGCAATTGCATTGGGCGGTATACTGGCCAGTTTTAGCTTGATGGTTGCCATGGCGATTATGGTGACCAGTTTTCGTGTATCGATCGATGCGTGGCTTGAGCATGTATTACCGGCCGATTTGTATGTGCGTACTGCTGCAATCGGTGATCAGGGTGGTTTTCAATCTGATGCGCAAAATGCGATTATCGCGTTGCCAGGATTTGATCGAGTGGATTTTTTCCGTACCCAGCAGTTGACGCTTGATGTTAATCGTCCGGATATCACTCTGTTTGCCAGGCCGGTGGATAAGGAGGATCCGCGCAATACGTTGCCGCTAACGGATGATGTAATTGCGCGCGGATTATTGCCTGAAGATGTAATGCCGATTTGGGTGTCCGAGGCGATGGTGGATTTATATGGTTATCGGGTGGGTGAGAAAGTGATCCTGTCGATTGGCGTAATCCCGAGCGAATTCCTGATCGCCGGGGTATGGCGTGATTATGGCCGACAGTTTGGTGCGATACAGATGCAGCTGACGGATTATCAGCGATTAACGGGAGATTCGAGCGTCAATAACGTGGCGCTTTGGCTGCAAGCTGGGACGTCATCAGATACCGTTATTACGAGCTTGCGTCAGCTGCCTTTTGGTGCAGCCCTTGAAGTATCGAGATCAAGTGATATGCGTGCTTTGAGTTTGGAAATTTTTGATCGGAGCTTTGCGGTAACTTATTTGCTGGAAATAGTGGCAGTCATTATTGGATTGCTGGGGGTGGCGGCTAGTTTTTCTGCGCAAATACTGGCACGCGCTAAGGAATTTGGCATGTTGCGGCATATCGGCGTAATGCGTCGGCAGATTCTTATGATGTTGACCGTGGAAGGTGGTTTGCTGACTGCGCTCGGAGTTGTGTTAGGTTTTGTATTGGGTTGGAGCATCAGTTTGATTCTGGTTTTTATTGTCAATCCACAGTCCTTTCACTGGACGATGCAATTGCATTTGCCGTGGAGCTGGTTATTGGCGATTGCCGTAATTATGTTGATTTCGGCGGCATTGACAGCTCTGTTTTTCGGACGTAAAGCGGTTTCCGTTCAGGTTATTCGCGTGGTACGGGAGGATTGGTAATGAAACGGAATAGATCTGACAGTAATTTTAAGGTTTTTGTCATGTTGTTTTTTAGTTTGCTCATTACCGGCGTATATGCCGAGTCGGGCCGATTAAAACCGGTTACTCCCGATTACAAGCTCTCTTTTCCTCTGGATTATGGCGCACACCAGGATTTTCGCATCGAATGGTGGTATATCACGGGTTGGTTGGAGACGGAAGATAAGAAATCATTGGGTTTTCAGGTTACTTTTTTCCGTTATGCCACTGATCATAATCACGATAATCCAAGCCACTTTGCTGCAAAGCACCTAATTATCGCGCATTTGGCTTTATCTGATCCTGCAGTTGGTAAAGTGATGCATGTTGAAAAAACCGCCCGTGAGGGTTTTGACCTTGCCTATGCCAAGCCAGGGAATACCAATGTTAGATTAGATGATTGGACATTGGTGCGCGAGGAGGATGGCCGCTATCAGGTGGATATGCAAGCCAGCGATTTTGGTTTGCAATTGTTATTAACCCCCACGCAAAGCATGATGTTGCAAGATATGGACGGTTTTTCCCGTAAAGGCCCAAAGCCGGAACAGGCTAGTTATTACTATAGCGAACCACATTTGAGCGTAACCGGCACAGTATTCAGGCAAAATAAACCAGTAAAAGTTAAAGGGCGGGCTTGGCTGGATCATGAATGGTCAACGGCCTATTTGGATCCGGATGCCGAAGGGTGGGACTGGGTAGGCGCCAATCTGGATGACGGCTCTGCACTGATGGCATTTCAAATACGTGCGAAACAAGGCGGAAAAGTATGGGCTTATGCAGCACTGCGTGATGCACAGGGGAATATGACCTTCTTCGATCCCGATGAGGTGGAATTTACGCCGATACGTACCTGGCGATCACCGCATACAGAGGCAGTTTATCCGGTTGCCATGCATGTCCGCACCGGTGAGATTGAATGGCGGCTTACACCATTGCTGGACGATCAGGAGCTGGATGCGCGCCAATCCACTGCAGCGGTATATTGGGAAGGCGCTGTGATGCTGACTAAGGATAATAAGCCAGCAGGGCGCGGCTATCTTGAGTTGACGGGCTACGTGAAACCTTTGACATTATGAGGCTTAAAGCACGTCCGATCACCGGCAAAGAATTTTTAATCATGCAATTTTCTGGCAATTAATAAAGCGGACTTAATTTCAACACTTTCATTGTTGTTAAATGTGAGTTAGAATTCGATGGCGCAGTAATCTAAGTGGTACAAGATGATTGCGAATAAATTACTCGGCTCCACACATAAAGATCGCTGTAGCAGTGAATCTGAGGGGCGGAGATAAGATTCACGATTACAAATTTTGTGATTGTGTGAGCAAGGGGGGTCGATAATTTGTCGGCTTTAAATCTAAATCAAAGAATGTACCTTAAATAAGGAGATAAACTATGAGCGAAATCAACAGAAGAGAAACAGATGCGCAAGTTCTGAGATTGTTCTTCATCTCAACAGCTGTTTTTATTGTTATCGGAGCAATTGTATACGGCGTATTCTAGACTGAGAAGCTTGTAACTGCCCTTTATAGGCTTAAGTTCTGTTAGTTTTCTATCGAAACTTAATTCTTTTCAGTATTTGAAAAAGAGGGTGGTATCCAGTCAATGCATGCAAAACATGCAAAAAATAAAAATGCCCGTCTAGTGATTTAGTTTACTAGACGGGCATTGTTTATATCATACAGCCCTATTGCTGTAGTCTTCCTTCTTCTTGAATCAATGGTGACCAGTCGAGTTTTAATGTAAAGATAGTGTTATCCTGCTATAGAATTTTTTGCTCAATAAAACCTAAGTAGCCGTCATCTATTCTATCGTATTACCCAATAGAGAAGTTATGAACGATGGTGCAGGCTAATGCCATGAAATCATGGTCTTAACATAATAAATGCAAACGAACCCTTATGAACTCAGGGCAACGCATAGTTTTCAGTAAATATTTTTTGCTACACTGGGGCAGGGCGTCTGATAAGCATTTTGAATGCAATAACGTTTCTGACATACTCCCATAATACTTATCAAGTAATCTCTTGATACGGGTTAGTTAATTTAATTGTTAACCACACAGAGAATTTGAAAATAATGTCATTTAGCTTTGATAGTTTTTATGAGGCCAATCGCCGTATACTGATCTGGCTTATTCTGATTGGTATATTATGGCTTTTGCAAGATTTCTTTGGACTGATTTTTATCACCTTTGTTCTTACTTTTATTGCGACACCATTGGTACATATTGGCCGGAACAAATTGAAATTACCGCATCGTGCTTCCCTGGTGCTGGTATACATTTTTTTTCTGGTTGTGCTGGGCAGTTTTTTTCGTTACGTAACGCCTAGTGTCATCGGTGAGGCCAATCGTTTTATTAATAATTTCAATGAAGTACAGTTAAAATTGATAGAAATGAAACGAGATGTTATCGGAAAATATCCGGGCATCGAACGCCCTCTGCATGGTTATGCCCGCAGTATCCTGGATGAGGATAGTTTGCGCGTAATCGATGCCAAACTTAATCGATTCCGGCAAAAGCTCAATTTTTCTGATATCGAGCACTTGGATGACGTCAAAGAAAATGAGGTTACTGAAGATACCTATGAGAAGCTGAGAAAGTACTACGACAAGGAAACCGAGTTGCTGGTGGAACTTCTTATGACCAAACAGATGGGTAAGGTTCGTGAGGAATTACCCAAGCTCATTAATTATCTTTATAAAGCGATCGGTACGATGTCTCTGGCACTGTTATTCAGTTTTTTGATTTTGTTTGACAGCGTCCGCCTGGGTGGTTTGATGAAAAGCCTGCATGAGTCGAGATTGAAGGATTTTTATCAGGAAACCGCACAACCGGTAATCCGTTTTGCTTATGTCGTTGGTCGAGCCATTCAAGCGCAAGCAATGATTGCCTGCGTTAATACTTTCCTGACTTTGATAGGCTTGGTAATACTTGGAATTCCGTCAGTTGCATTGTTATCACTCATTGTTTTTGTGTGCAGTTTTATTCCAGTGCTAGGGGTATTCATTTCTACTACGCCAATGGTACTGGTTGCGTTGAATACGGGCGGTTTGACTTTGGCGTTAGGAATAGTTGGCATGATAACTATTATTCATATTATTGAAGCTTATGGTCTTAATCCGATGATCTATGGTAAACACCTCAAGCTTAATCCGGTGCTGGTGCTTATTATTTTACTGATTGCCTATCACAGTTTTGGTTTGTGGGGAATGATACTGGGCGTTCCGGTCGCATATTATTTTATACATGATGTATTTGGTGTGCCGCTATGGGACAGGCATCGATTAGGGCCAAGAATAGCTAATTAATCATTTTTTAAGCTTAATGTAGCAGACGCTGCAGAGCTACTCTGAATAGCTTTGTAGGGGAAAAATTCACCGCTGGTGTTAAAAGTTTGTGTCTATTTTGTTAGATAAACTGACTTATGCCGTTAACGTAGAGCAATCATTTTTGCACTCAGCATTATATTTTATAACGAATTAACTTTATCTACATGTTTCTTATAGACTTTATACTTAATATTGATCGGCATCTTTATGTACTATCCTCGGAATATGGTCTATGGGTTTATGGCATTCTTTTTCTGATCATATTCTGCGAGACAGGGCTGGTTGTAATGCCTTTTTTACCGGGGGATTCGCTTTTGTTTGCGGCAGGTACTCTGGCTTCATTTGAGGATTCGCAACTCAGTCCCCATATCCTGTTTGTCGGATTATGTATTGCAGGTATTCTGGGAGATAGCGTGAATTACTGGATCGGGAAAAAAACCGGCCCCAAGGTTTTTACTTCGCAGGAATCTCGTTTCTTTAAACGCGAATACCTGGATAAAACGCACGCTTTTTACCTTAAATATGGAGCCAAAACGATAATTATTGCGCGTTTCATTCCAATTATCCGAACATTTGCGCCCTTTGTTGCCGGGATTGGATCAATGCCTTATCGCACCTTCATAACGTATAACATCATCGGTGCCATATTATGGGTAGGCATCTTTATTTATTCGGGATTTTACTTCGGACAACTTCCGATGATTCAACAAAACTTCAAGCTGGTCATCCTGGCTATTATTATCTTATCGATAACCCCTCCCATAATTGAATACCTGAAGCATCGATACAGAAAGTAGCATTTCTGCTATATAGTGACTCAAAGTGCTGTTACTGCCATAGGCCTATTTGTCGGGTAATTCGCATCACCGTTTATCTGTTGGGAAACTTAATTCTCAGTCTTTATTTCTTGATTCTGTGGAGTCTTGACTGCGATCCGCTAGCGGTCGAATCGGTTTGATAATATCTTCACCGCCCGATGAGGTATCGATGCCCAGCGCGAGGTGACTTTTGCGGTAACCGTAGAGAAAATAGAAAATCAATCCGATTCCAGACCAAATCGGGAATACCAGTTTCGCATCGTTGGGTAGGAACCAAAAAAGTGTAATACAGCCAATCACGGCAAGAGGACCCACCAGCCAGATTATCGGTGCCCTGAAAGGCCGTGCGCGATGCTTATCTCGGGTGCGAAGTATCATGACCGCCAATGCAACCACCATGAAAGCGAACAATGTACCGGAATTGGAGATGTCCGCCAGCTTGCCAACCGGAAAGAAGGCGGCAGCAATGGTGACGCCGATACCTGTTACGTAGGTCACGATATGAGGTGTTTTAAATCGTGTGTGCACGCGACTTAATACTTCAGGAAGCAATCCATCGCGGGCCATAACGAAAAAAATTCGCGTTTGTCCGAACAGCATCATCAAAACGACCGATGGCAATGCCAGGAATGCAGCGAGGC
The DNA here is from genome assembly GCF_001455205.1 of Nitrosomonas ureae. Classification (NCBI taxonomy): domain Bacteria; kingdom Pseudomonadati; phylum Pseudomonadota; class Betaproteobacteria; order Nitrosomonadales; family Nitrosomonadaceae; genus Nitrosomonas; species Nitrosomonas ureae. Next base: position 400,390 of record NZ_CP013341.1, on the reverse strand, counting down.
CAAGTAAATTCCCAAATTTTTCCCACCCGATCTCACGTAAAACCAGTGCCAAAGCTTCACGTGAACAGACGAGCGGCTGCTGTCCAACAGCGGCAAGCGATTGGCATTGTTCAGCCAGAACGATTGAACCGGGCATCAGGCCTTTGCCGGTTTCGTCGAGTATCGGTTGTGCACCGATCGCACCAATGGCACCGGCTGAAACCAATATATAGAAGATGGTACAAATTACGAGCGAGCTGATAAGTCCAATCGGCACATTGCGTTGTGGATTCTTGGTCTCCTCAGCAGCGGTTGAAACCGCATCGAATCCGACATAGGCAAAAAAAATCGAGGATGCGGCCGCAACCACGCCTGCCTCGCCCAAAGGCAAGAAAGGTTGGAAATTTTCGATCTCGGCCACGGGTAGTGTCAGAGCAATAAATAGCGTCAAAGCTGCAATCTTGACCGTAACAAGCACGGCATTAAATGAGGCGCTTTCGCGCGTGCCAATAACTAATAATCCGACCACCAGAATGCAGACGAAAACTGCGGGCAGGTTGATGATGCCGCCAGCGAAGGGACCATTGGCCAGCTCAAAGGGTATTGTGATTCCTAGTGAGTTGTTGAGAAGGCCGACAAAATAGCCCGACCAACCGACCGCTACCGCGCTTGCAGCGACAGAGTACTCGAGGATTAGCGCCCAGCCCACCATCCAAGCTACCAATTCTCCCAGTACCGCGTAGGAATAAGTATAGGCTGAGCCTGAAACGGGTACCATTGAGGACAATTCGGAGTAACAAAGGGCCGCTACAATGCAAACGAAACTCGCAATGATGAATGAGAGCATCATGCCTGGCCCGGCTTTCTGTGCTGCTTCCGCTGTGAGTACAAAAATACCGGTTCCGATGATTGCGCCGACGCCCAGAAGAGTCAATTGCCAGGGCCCCAGGGATCGATGAAGGCTTTTCTTTTCTGCTGTAGCCAGAATGGCGTCAAGTGATTTTACGCGCCAGAAAATCATGAATTCTTCCTTTTGTTAATGCAATTGTTTTTGATAGTCCAGATATTCTTTGGGAGACAGTGTGTAAGCATTCGCGATATTGAAAAATGCAATTATGGCAAACTAAAGCGTAAAGTTTGAGAAAATGCTTTTTCAAATTAAATCGTTATTTATAACACGATGTATTGGCAAGAGCAGTATTTTCTATGTGGTTTCTACAATAGGGTTTCACATCCTGTTAAATATACCATACCTTAATAGTGGCTGGCCGTGGGCTTGCAGCAGAGAGATTAGCATGCTGTGGGGAATTATGTTAGTCATTGGAATAAAATGAGTTCGTTACCTTAAATTAACGGTTTTCCGGGATGATTTCATGTTGTCATCATGCCTAAACTGTCGTGTAACGCCATTCGATATGCGGATATCGCAGGGATCATAGCAAGCAGAAAAGTGCTGAATAAAACGACACTTACAATAATCAGCATCTGGCTATTCATTGAAAAATAATTAATAACTATTCCATAGTTTTCTGCAAGATAGGTTTGAGAAAATAGAACTCCCATTGATATTGCTACCAAAGCAATGATGATTCCGGCAATGGAGATTAATAACGCCTCTACTTGAATGATGAGAAATATAAAGGAAGGACTAGCACCGATAGCGCGCATTATGGCAATTTCACGTCGTCTTGCACTCATTGATGAAAGTAGCATGGTGATTAATCCCAGTAGTGCTGAAAATAAAACCAAATATGAAATAAGCTGCAAAGTACTTTCCATGGCGCGCATCATTTGCCACAGTTCGGTCAGCGTGACACCGGGCAAGATGGCGAGTAGCGGTTCTTTGGCATATTGATTGATCTGGCGGTGCGCCTTGCGTGCCATGGGAAATCCACTGTGTTTTAATTTGGTGGATGCCGGGAAAGAGGATAAACAGTTAGATCATTATTTGCTTTAAATCCTTGATCTGCTGGCATTGGAACATGTAGCGCGCATGGATATCCGCATGTTTACCATGATAATCCTGGTGTTGATCGCTGTCGCGATGGGAATGCCTATCAGGCATTGGGATAGCCACATTTTCCACCTGGCATGCCTTAGCCGAAAATGAAAATAATCGGCTCGTATTTGCCAAAGTGCGCTGAGTGGAGATAAACAATGCGTATTGTTCGTCGTTAACCGGCGCATGCTCAAATCCCAATAAATTCATCGCGGGAGATTCGAATTCCATGAACACAGCATGATCCTCCAATACCACGTTGAGCGTTGCAACACCATGAACATGTACCTCATGCGACAACTGTTCCGTTGACGAAGCGATCTCCATCGGCCTAATCGTTATCATTGATAAACAGCCTGTTAACAGAACCTTATGGCGTATCTCTCCTCCATGCTGAATTTGCCAGTGTAAAAGTGTCCTCAAGCCACCTCGGCCTCGTCGCGTGATAGATTCGGCGTGGCTTCGCTGATCTTCGGGCGGTCATTCGGGAATTCTCCCTTAGGATCGAAATTAGGGTATATACATCATGGATAATGCGCGGCAGGGTACGACAGTGGGGATTTTGGGCTCAAACAGTTAAATCGGCTTATGGTGATACAGCGATAGTACGCTGATTCTTCAAATATTTTATTGCCATTTCGGCGGCTTGTCAGGATGTGGAGGCTGATTGCCCACTCAGGTTGAATGATCCTGGCAAAACTTGCAAACGCCATGCAATTCCAATTGTTTGTGTGCCAAAGTAAAGCCCGTATTTTGGATGCTGCGCTCCAGTTCTTCGATGATGCGTTTTTTGATACCGACTTCCTTGACGCTGCCGCACCGATCGCAAATCAGAAATTGTGGTGTTTCATGTTGATGGTCGCAAGCAATGTGCGCGCACGACATATATTGACCCGCAGTTTCCAGTTTGTGCACCAGTTTTTCCTGAACCAGAAAATCAAGCATGCGATAGACCGACATTACCGGCAGTGATTCCTGGAATTGCGTCTTATACTTGTCGACAACTTCATACGCCGAAAGCGGTGTCGCTGAAGCCAGCAATACCATTAGCACGTTCTTGCGCTTATGAGTTAATTTGGCACCAGCTGATGCGCAGACTTCCTGGGATTTCTTGATGATTTGTTCAATATTGGCTGACATTTTTATAAAATTCAGCATTGCTGCAGTCAGGGTAATTTCCGGTTAATGATCAGTAGAAGCATATCATGCGCGCAAATTTTCATGTGTAGAATCATCAGTTAGTAATTCCATTTTTATCGTTGACAATCACTTTAACGTACGCTGATTTAATGATCGTCCGCAGCAGGAGAGCGCATAGCGACTAAGAAGTTGTCAGTTAATATTTTTTGGAATGAATAGAATGAATATTTGTTATAATATAACATATCATTTTATGGGCGCAGTATTACGCCCGCTTGAAGTCTGGTTTTGTGAAAAAAGTCGGAAGTATCTTGTGATAACAAATTTCTTAATTCTTACATTACCTTGGAATGAATAAAACGATGAGTCAGCAGAAAACTTCTGTAATGGTGCGAGATTTGGAAGGTTGGGTATGAAGACGCGATGGGTGATGGTCAATATCTTTCATGCATCGGAACGTTATCCGGAATGCCGCGTCTCGTTCGGCAGATAGCGATTAGTATTTTATCGGTATTGATTATGGGAACGGTCAATCAAGTACTGGCAGACCACACAACCAATAACTCAGGGCCCATCAAAATATCGCCTGTGGTCAAAGAAGGCGGTGCTGCTATCCGGTTATCGCCAATAAATATCATCGGTGTGGTGCCGGATCAACAGCCGCAAACCAATGCCACTATACTGAAAGGCCGTTCTCTGCGCTTGCAGCAGAGCGATACGCTGGGTCAGACCTTGCAGGAAGAGTTAGGTATCAGCAATGCATCTTTTGGGCCGGGGGTAGGAATACCGGTCATACGCGGTTTAACCGGATCCCGGGTACGGATTCTACAAAATGGCATCGGCACGCACGATGCCACCAGCCTGAGCCCGGATCACGCGGTGGCCATTGATCCCTTGTTTGCCGAAGAAATCAAAATATTACGTGGCCCGGAAATAGTTCGATATGGGGGCAACGCGATTGGCGGGATTGTTGACGTTAACGATCAACGCATACCCGAGAAGCGTGCCAAGAATCCGCTCAGCGGCTCTGTTGAAAGCCGTTACGATACCAATGGTAATGGCTCCAATTCCGCATTTAAATTGAATATGGGGAAAGATCGTTTCGCCTTTAATCTGGGCGGTTTCTTTCGCAACCGGGGCGATACCCGAATTCCGGGTAAGGCAATTGACGAGCTTTTCGTAGAACAGCAGTTAGGTTTAACGGAAATACACAATGTCAGCGGAAAAATCCCCAATACCGATAGCGCAGGCATGGGCGGATATACTGGTGTGTCTTGGATTGGCAACAACATCATGGCAGGCATGTCGGTCAGTCACACGGATAATCGCTACGGGGTGCCCAAGGGTAGCCATAATCTGGATCCGAACCACTTGGATGGATTGGAATCGATTCTGCCCAGAATCAGGGATTTGACCGGATTTGAAGATATTTTCGGTCCCCAGGCATTGTTCCCGAATATCCGCATCAACATGCAACAGACCCGCTATGATTTTAAATCCGAGTGGTACGAGCCGATGCGCGGGATCGAGAGCATCAGCTTCCGCTATGGCTTGGTTAACTATGGGCACACTGAGATGGAAGGTGGATCGCCTTTCACCCGGTTTAAGAATGATGTGGGTGAGGGGCGCGTTGAAGCACGTCATGCTGCGTTACCGCATTTGACCGGTACTTTTGGTGTGCAATGGATCAACCGGAATTTTTCCGCACTCGGGGTGGAAACGTTCGTGCCGCCTACCCAACAGCAGATGCTGGGTGTATATACCACGCAGGAATATAGCCTAGAAAAATGGATAGTGCGCGGTGGTATCCGGTTTGAACATTCCCGGGTCGATCCCGGTGCAAACGAGCTGAAACTGCGTGGCAGCGCCCTGCCGCCGGTCGCACTGCCCAGCTCGCTGGACTATCAGGCGCTATCCGCTTCCTCAGCCGTACAGTGGAATCCACGACAAAATACCGCCTTGACACTTACGCTCAATCGCGGCAAGCGTCCTCCGGATATTCAGGAATTGCTGGCACTTGGCCCGCATTTAGCTACTCGCAGCTTCGAAATTGGCAATGTGCAGCTCCAAAACGAGACCGTGAACATGGTTGATTTGGGTCTGGAGTGGAAGTCTGAGCGCATCAGCTCACGCGTCAACGGCTACTATAACCGTACCGACGATTTTATCTATCTGCGTAACACCGGCCTGGTGTATGAGATCGATAACGAAGTGATCCGGCAACGCTGTGTCAGTGAAGTCGAATGCGTATCGATTTTTGCGTACGACCAGCGCAATGCCGAATTCACCGGATTTGAATCCAGAGTTGATGCAACGCTTTATCGCATGCCGCGCGGCAATGTGCTGTTGACACTGTTTTCCGATTACGTGCGCGGACGTTTCGTCAATGGCGATCGCGCCGATGTGCCGCGCATGCCACCGCTGCGGTATGGCGCCGAGCTGGGATTGGGTAATGACCTTTGGAATACCGCGCTACGCTATACGCGAGCGCAAGCGCAGCCCCATCCAGGGCGAAATGAAACTCCCACGGATGGCTATCATTTACTGACCGCCAGCGCGGATTATCAGATCAAAGCGGGTAAATGGGGGGATGTGTGGTTGTTCGCCAAAGGTCACAATTTACTGAATGAAGAAATACGCAATTCGGTTTCCTTTTTGCGTAATTTTGCACCGGAGCCGGGCCGCAGTTTCATATTCGGGCTACGGGCTACCTTTTAAGCGAGTGTGCGGGATTCAAAATCACAGTCCGGGAAATTGGGGTTGAAAATAACAATGCGTAAAATTTATTTTTATTTGCTGATCACTGCGCTGCTAGCCGGTCGGCAAGTTTACGCCCAGCACCTGGATATTGAAGTCTGGGGGGAGGGAAATGCCTTATTTACGGGCTATTGCCGTACGCCCGGTGTGGTTGGTTGTGATCTGGGTAGATTGACCGATGTGCTCCACTTGCCGGTCGGTACATTGCCCATTGAAGCGGTAACCGGCAAGCTGATCTTCCTGGCTGATTTTCAGGATCTGCCCGGAGGGGATTTCAGAACCAAAAACCCGGGATTTCAATCCATTCAGCATGCGCTGTTACCGAATGAGCTGCTCAGCTATCGTGCGGTGGGTAATTTGAAATATTGGGATGCGGGGCTTGGGATTTGGAAAGATGCACCGCCGGAAGTCCAAATCAGCCTGTTTGGCGGGTTGGAAGCCAGTGCCGACGTGCTCAGCGATTTTTTGAAATGCGCCGGACAACTCATCTGCTTCAGCGACGGAAGTTTTGGCGTTGACGGCAGTACTGTTTTTACCGGTGAGGGTATCCAAGGTAAGCCGGAGCTGGTGGTCGATATTACCGACAATAATGGCATTCTCCATACGCATTTAAGCTTTTTCCTGGAAAATCGGCTGGGTGAACCCGGAGGACCCCATGGCGCGTATGGGGTGGAAATGCAGCTTATTTCCAATGCCCGTTTTTTTCCGTCAGAACCTTTTCTGATCGTGTTCAATGCCGGACTGGAAGAAGAACAATTCGCCGCAGCTTTGTTAGCCTTGACGGGCGAGCCGAGCGGTGTCGATCCGCCGCCACAACCGATCATTCCCGTATCTATTCCTGGCGATGTGGATTTGGATGGTGATGTGGATCGCATTGATGTGGCATTGATTCTATTGGCCGCACAAAACAGCGACCCGCTCAAACCGAGTAATGCCGCGTTCGATATCGACGGAGACGGTGTAATTACCCGTAACGATGCCTCTGTGGCAAAAGATGTATGTTCGTTGAGATTGTGCAATATCCCCATTGAAGCACCGGCGACCGCTCTGAATGTGGCGGCCGTTTTCGATAGCAGCACGGGCATACTGAATTTGAACGACATTCAAGTGGGTAATCAACATTATCGCGCGCAATTGCAGCTTCAAGATGACCATCTATTGGTTCTGAAGGGAGTGCAGGAAGACCGGCCGCGTTACGCCGTGCCAGCACACTATCACATTGAAAGCGGAACAGTGGAAATTGCCTCGGTGTATATCCATGGAAAAAACTATAAAGCAATTTTGAGTAATGTGGGTAATTCCCGATTCCGGGTGGACCATTTGGAAGAATTGAATGCGGATTTAATACAACGCTAAAGTTAGCAGGAGGGTCTGGTCATTTAATGTCATTGAAAAGTATATAAATCATTAAACAGCGTGTTATATCAACTTAGGAGATGTGGTGATGAGTAAGAAAATTTTTAATCTGGGTATGGCTTTTGTTTGCGTCTTATTTTATTCGTCGGTAAGTGCGCAAGATCAGCATGCAGGCGATATCCAGCCTTGGCGGGTGGGGGCTGAGATATTGGTTAACAATAGTTTGTTTGAACCGGATTTTGGTGATTTGGGCGGCGGATTATTTGCGACCGATGAACCCGGTTTTGATGTCAATGTTGAGAAAGGAGCATTCACGCCGGGTAATTGGTTGCGTTTCCAGCCCGTTGGCCAGCTGCTGTTCTGGAATGGTACCGACTGGATTTCCGCGGTTCCAAACGGAGAAAGAATCGAGATCACGGATGCACTGGGCAATGTCATTGCATTTCGCACGGAGGGTGTGAGTGAATCTACTGCGGTAATTGGTGAAATTGATAGCGAAGGAGGGCTGCACGAGCATGTGGAAATGTCTATTTTTGATGCTGCCAATGCTCTGGGCGGTAGCGTGGGTGCCTATCGCATACAGCTCAAGTTGTTCGAATCTACAGCCAATGATGAAACCTCCGTTTCGATCGCTACTTCACCGATTACCCTGGTTTTTAACCGCGGCCTGGAACAGGACAAATTTGAATTGGCGGTTTCTGCTGCAGCGGATCTGAATAATAATTCTGTTTTTGTCGCGGATACCGGAATATTAACCATCCAGGAAGTAAAGGCCTTGGGGACTTTTTATAAGGTGAAATTGCAGCATCTTGGCAATTTTCAATTTCAGTTAATCGAAGCGAACGAAATTCCCAAAGCGCAATAAGGTATAAAAATATTTCTCAGATTGCCATTACCCCCACCCCCACCATCCTGGCATGATCAACCAGGTCGGTGCCGGTTTGTTTCAAGCGCGAAAGAAGCTATACTTCTGCGCACCAATAGGTGGGCTAAGGAATTTTAAGGTTTAATCATAACGAAGAAAAACAAGAAGGAGGCGTTGATGGCTATATTTTTCCGGCGAATCCTGATTGGGGTCGTTAAAGGTTATCAAATTGTGATCAGCGCATTATTGGGGCAAAGTTGTCGCTTTTATCCGACCTGCTCCAATTACACCATTGAAGCGCTGGAGCTTCATGGTATTTTGCGTGGCAGCTGGCTTGCGATCAAGCGCATTTCGCGGTGCCATCCTTGGAATCCGGGTGGGTTTGATCCCGTGCCGCCAAACAAAACAGGGCATCGGGATCCTATGTGATTTTAGGTTATCCGTTTATTACAGGTAAACGGTTATTCATTGGCTGTAAATCAAGTTCGCACCAAACGAAAAAAGTAATAGCACCATAACACCATGACCCAAAACACCAACAACCTGGCGGCTTACATCTGGAATCTGGCCGATTTGCTGCGCGGTGATTTCAGGCAAAGTCAATATGGCCGCATCATTTTGCCATTTACGCTATTGCGCCGTCTTGAGTGCGTGCTGGAGCCAACCAAACCAGCCGTTCTGGTCGCGTACGAAAAAGTGATCGCCATGAATGTCCCGGAAGAAGTGCAGGAAAAGCTGTTGCTCAGATCCACGGGCGGCTTGTCCTTTTTCAATATCTCGAAAATGGATCTTGCCAAATTGGGGGAGGCAGGCATTGCGGCCAATCTGGAATCGTACATTCAAGGATTTTCCAGAGATGCGCGGGAGATTTTCGAGCACTTCAAGTTCCGGGAATTCATCGGTGAATTGAACGATGCCAACCTGCTGTACAAAATCGTGCAAAAAGTGCGGCAGACCGATTTAAGCCCCACGGCGGTTTCCAACCACGAAATGGGGCTGGTATTTGAAGAACTGATCCGGCGCTTTGCTGAAAGCTCGAATGACACCGCCGGAGAGCACTTCACCCCGCGCGATATCGTGCGCCTTACCACTTCGCTGGTATTCATGGAGGATGACGAGGCTCTCACCAAGCCGGGCATCATCCGCACCATTTACGATCCGACCGCGGGTACCGGCGGCTTTTTGTCGGCAGGCATGGAATATGTGCACGAATTAAACCCGCAAGCGGTGATGCGCGGCTATGGGCAGGAACTGAATCCCGAAAGTTACGCCATCTGTAAAGCGGATATGCTGATCAAAGGCCAGGAAGTCAGCAATATCAAATTAGGCAACACGCTGTCGAACGATCAACTGTATACCGACAAATTTGATTACATGCTATCCAATCCACCGTTTGGCGTCGATTGGAAAAAAATCGAACAAACTATCAAAGACGAACATACCCAAAAAGGCTTTGCCGGACGCTTTGGCCCCGGCCTGCCGCGGGTCTCGGACGGTTCGCTGTTATTCCTGCTGCATCTCATCAGCAAGTTGCGCGATGGCGCCAATGGCGGCGCGCGCATCGGCATCATCCTGAACGGCTCGCCGCTGTTTACCGGCGGCGCGGGTTCGGGGGAATCCGAGATTCGCCGTTACATCCTCGAAGCGGATTTGCTGGAAGCCATCGTCGCATTGCCCACCGACATGTTCTACAACACCGGCATAGCCACCTATGTGTGGATATTGTCGAATAAAAAAGCCGCGCAACGCAAAGGCAAAGTGCAGTTGATCAATGGCGTGAACCTATGCAGCAAAATGCGCAAATCGTTGGGTTCCAAGCGCAATGTGATGGAAGAAGACGACATCGCCACCATCACCCGCGCCTTTGGGGCTTTTGCAGTGGTCGAAGCGCGTGAACTGGACAAACCCGCCGAGCAAAAAAGCAACCGTGGCCGCCAGTCCGAAAACCCCAAAACAGCCGCCGCAAAAACCTTTGCCAGCAAAATCTTCCCGGCCCATGCTTTCGGTTATCGCCGCATCACCATTGAACGCCCGTTACGGCTTTCCTACCAGTTCAGCGATGAACGCCTAGCGGAATGCCGCTATGCGCCCGGCGCACTGAATGCGGCGATGCAATGGATTTATCAGGAATACCAAAGCTGGGAAGGCAAAACTTGGACGGATGCGGAAGACTGTCCGCACTATGGCGATGTGGCTGAACACGAAGAAGCCATCCGCCGTTACCTGAAAACGCACTTTGCCGAGCTAAAGGAAGCACAGATCAAGGATCTGCTGGATCGACAAACCTGGCTGGAACAAAAACAGGTGCTGCTGAAGGCCAAACAACTGCAAACCGCCATCGGCACGCAGCAATACGATGACATGAATGGATTTGACGAAACGCTCAAGACCGCCTGCAAGCAGCAAGGCATTGCACTGGAAGCCAAAGAGAAAAAACAAATCACCGATGCGGTGAGCTGGAAGAATCCGGCAGCGGAAAAAGTCATCCGTAAAATTCACGCCACCAAGGCCAATCCCATTTACGGCTTGTTTGAAGTCATTGGTGCGGATGGCAAGAAAAGCGTGGTGGAATATCAGGCCGATGGCGACTTGCGCGATTTTGAGAATGTCAGCCTGGACCCTTCCCAATCCGTGAATGCAATTAACGAAGCGTATTTTCTGAAAGAAGTGCAGCCGCATGTGCCGGATGCGTGGATTGATGCCAGCAAAAAAGACGACAAGGATCAGGAAATCGGCATTGTCGGTTATGAAATTCCGTTTAACCGGCATTTTTACCAATATCAGCCGCCGCGGGATCTGGCAGAGATCGATGCGGATCTGGACGCGGTGTCCGCCGAGATTATGAAATTGCTGCAAGAGGTGCATTCCTGATGCCCATTTCACTGTCATTCCAGCATGCCGTCTCCCCCTCGTCATTCCTGCGTGATTTAAGCAGGAATCCACAACACAGCAATTCATCATCAACGCAATCTTCTAGCCGGAATCTCCGCGCCAGTAATGGATTCCCGCTAAGAGCATGCGGGAATGACGGGACGGGAGTGTTTTATGGGAGGTAAATATCAAGCGTATCCTGGGTATAAGGATTCTGGAGTTGAATTGTTGAATGGTATTCCATCGCATTGGAATGTGATGCAATTAAAGCACAGTGTGGATGGTTGCATAAATGGTATATGGGGCAGTGAGCCTGAAGGTGATGAAAACGACACAATCGTCTTACGTGTAGCTGATTTTGACCGCTCTAAACTCTCATTAAAGAACGAAGGTTACACATATAGGAAAATTGAGCCGAAAGAAAAAATAAATCGAGCACTTAAGCGTGGTGATTTGCTTCTAGAGAAGTCAGGTGGAGGCGAGAAAACTCTAGTTGGCCAAGTTGTATTATTTGATAGAGATTTTGAAGCAGTTACTTCTAATTTTGTGGCTAAAATGTCACCAAAGGATGGATTCGACAGTCGTTATCTTAATTATGTTTTTAGTAGATTCTATGACGATAGAATTAATTACTGTTCAATAAAACAAAATACAGGAATTCAGAATTTGGATTCTGAATTATATTTGTCTGAAAAAATCGGATTTCCGACAAATGCTGAGCAACTAAAAATCGCCAACTTCCTCGACCACGAAACCGCCAGAATCGATACTCTGATCGAAAAACAGCAACAGCTTATCAAGTTGCTCAAAGAAAAACGCCAGGCCGTCATTAGTCATGCCGTGACCAAAGGCTTAAATCCCAATGCCAAGATGCGCGACTCGGGGGTTGAGTGGCTGGGGGAAGTGCCGGAGCATTGGATCGTAGCGGGGTTTAAAAAATATTTAAATAAGATTGTTGATTATCGTGGCAAGACTCCCGAGAAACATGACTCAGGTATTTTCTTAGTGACTGCGCGAAATATTAAAAACGGCAAAATCAACTATGAAGCGTCACAAGAATTCATTTCTGAAAGAGACTATGAGAATGTTATGAGTCGAGGAAAACCAAAATTTGGTGATGTTCTTTTCACCACAGAAGCACCTCTTGGCGAAGTAGCTTCGGTTGATCGAGAAGACATTGCTCTGGCACAAAGAATTATAAAATTTGATGGAAAGTTAGACATTTTGAATAACAGCTACCTTAAATATCTAATTATGTCCGATCAATTCCAACAGAGTCTGATGATGTTTGCGTCCGGCTCTACTGCATTAGGAATTAAAGCTGAGAGGCTAGTTTACTTGAGATCGTTAATACCACCTCTAAACGAACAATTAGATATTGTTGAACATATTGAGAGGATGACTAGAAAAGTCGATAACCTTATAGTGAAAGCTGCTGGTGCAATTGAAATCATACATGAACGCCGCACCGCCCTGATCTCCGCTGCCGTTACCGGCAAAATCGATGTTCGAGACTGGCAACCACCCAATGGCTAACGATAACAACACCCTGGCTGAAAACATCACCTGCGTGATTCATGCGCATGCGCAAGTGGACGCCATTTATCTGTATGGTTCACGTGCGAAACAAACGGCACAGGCACACAGTGATTGGGATATCGCCGTGGTGTTCAGTCATTTTGAGCCGGATGTGAATGCGCGTTTACTGCGTCCACAAATGTTGGAAGCCGTGCTGGAGCGTGAATTAAAACTTTATAATCTGATAAGCGTGATTGATCTGGAAGCTGCGCCGGTTCTTTTGCAATACAGCATTGTGAATGTCGGCGGTGAAATGGTTTGATCGCAACGTGCCGCATGTCAGGCGGGTTGAGCAGAGTATTTTGTCGAAATGGGAAAAAGATTATCAAGGTACGAATTTTGGGCAGGCATTGCCTCGGCATCAACACAAAATGTTGCGCATTTTGGATGAATACAGTCGCGAAGAGGGTAAATCCTGGACCGAACGCGATTTTCTAGCGATACAACGCGCCTTGCAGATTTATATCGAATCGTTCATTGGCATGGCGCGGTATTTTGCCCAGCAAAAATATGATTTGTCCGTGAGTCAATCCCGCGAAGCGATCGACGAATTAAAAAGCCGTGGCGATTTGAGTCCTCAGCAACACGAGGAATTGCTGAAAATGATCGGCTTTCGCAATGTGCTGGTTCATGATTACTTGGAGATTAATGACAACATTGTGCAAGCCGTGGTCACTAAAAAGGATTACGCCATCATGGAGCGGTTGATTGTGCAATGGCAGCAAGCCTTAAGCACGCTGGGCAAGGACGCAAAACAGCCGTGAATTTAACGTCCCATACCGGCAAAGCCAACGAGCTGACGTTCCAGAACGACATGCTCAGACACCTGATCGCCAGTGGTTGGCTGTTGGGCAAGGCAGAAAACTATCACCGCGAACTGGCTTTTATACCCCAGCGATCCCGAACAAAAGTTATTAGAGTGCGTCGACACACTGTTGAATAAAGCCGATCCCAATGCGGTGAATGCCGAGCAATTTTATATTGAAAAGGTTCAAATGGAAGCATGACGATTACTCCTGAACAAATTGATGTCTGGCGTACGGCTCGTTCAGAAGCTCAGAATCTGGAGTTTAAAGAAGCCAAAACGCAATTTGATAATACGAAGCTTAATAAGTACTGCGTTGCCTTGGCTAATGAAGGTGGTGGTTTTCTCGTTCTTGGGATTTCAAATAAGCCACCTCGAAGAGTAGTTGGTTCAGCTGCATTTAATGATCCCGTCGCTATGGCGGCTAAACTATTTAAGGCCGTTGGTTTTCGCGTTGAAATTGAAGAAGTCCAACACCCGGATGGGAGGGTTGTTGTTTTTCATATACCTTCAAGACCTAAAGGAACAGCTTATCATTTCGAAGGTTCCTATCTTATGCGTTCGGGCGAAGAGCTCGTGCCAATGAGCGAAGATCAATTGCGGAAAATTTTTGCGGAAGGCCAGCCTAGTTGGCTTGACGAAATCGCTAAAAAAGATTTGAGCGGCCAAGACGTTATTCAATTGCTGGATACGCAAACTTTTTTTGATTTGTTAAATCTTCCATATCCCACTGACCAACTTGGTGTGCTTCAGCGACTTGAGTCGGAAAAGCTTATCTATTCAGTCAATGGTAATTATGGGATTTTAAATATTGGTGCAGTGTTGCTCGCAAAAAATTTACGGAATTTTGAAGGTGTACAGCGCAAAGCAGCCCGAGTTGTTGTTTATGAGAAAGACTCTAAATCACAGACAGAATCTGATATTACTGGCGAAAAAGGTTATGCAGTTGGGTTTAAGGGGCTTGTGCAATATGTGATGGGTAAGCTACCTCAGAACGAAGTGATTGAGAATGCTATCCGCAAAGCCGTCAAGCTTGTACCTGAAGTAGTTATTCGAGAGCTTCTCGCTAATGCGTTAATTCATCAGGATTATGAATTTATAGGCATGTCGCCCGTTGTTGAAATTTATTCCGATCGCGTTGAGATTTCAAACCCTGGAAAACCAATTGTTCCCGTTGAACGATTTATTGATGGTTATCAGTCGCGGAACGAGCGACTGGCTGATTTAATGCGTCGATTTGGAATTTGTGAGGAAAAGAGTAGCGGTATTGATCGAGTTATCGAGACAGCAGAAATTCTGCAATTACCAGCGCCGAACTTTTTAGTGGAACATCAAAGAACTGTTGTTGTTATATTTGGCCCTCGTGAATTTCGCGCAATGGATCGCAGTGACCGGGTTCGTGCTTGCTATCAACATTGTGTGTTGCAATGGGTGCTGAGAAAGAAAATGACGAACCAATCGCTAAGAGATCGGTTTGGTTTATCCGAGCGCAGTGGCAATACCATTTCACAGATTATTTCTGAAGCCGTTCAACAAGAATTGGTTAAGAATGACCCAAGTGCACCAGATTCCAGAAAATACGCAAGGTATATACCGGCCTGGGCTTAGTTTTATTTTGTTTTATCCGGCATCTTCGCTGCGCTTGATTTGTAACTCATTAAAATGACAATAAAATCTTATTTCATTGCAACCGGAAGATGAAGTGGTTAAGGAAAGATGAATGGGAAAGACGAATGAAATAACGTTCCAAAATGACATGCTCAGGCACCTGATCGGCAGTGGTTGGCTGTTGGGCAAGGCAGAAAACTATCACCGCGAACTGGCTTTATACCCGGAAGACTTGTTGGGTTTTGTCAAGGAAACGCAGGATGAGCAATGGCAGAAATTCTGTGCATTGTATCCGTCCAACCCGGAACAAAAATTTCTGGAGCGCGTGGCCAATCAGCTGAATAAGTCCGATCCCAACGCCGCCGACAAGGCGATGCGCACTTTCGGCACGCTCGGCGTGTTGCGCCATGAATTGCGTGACCGCGGCACGCGGTTCAGTTTGTGCCAATTCAAACCGGAACATGAATTAAACCCGGATACGCTCGCGAAATACCAAAAGAACCGTTGTCGCGTGGTGCCGGAGCTGGTGTATTCGTCGTGGGCAACGGGTGAGCATCTCACTCAGACGGGAGCGAAAGCCAAGGCGTGGCGCATCGATTTGGTGCTGTTTGTGAATGGTTTGCCGGTAGTGACACTGGAACTGAAATCGGAATTCAAGCAGGCGGTGTTCAACGCCATCCAGCAATACAAAACCACCCGCTTTGCGACCGATCCCGTCACCAAAAAGCCCGAGCCGTTGTTGACCTTCAAGCGCGGTGCGCTGGTGCATTTTGCCGTGAGCCAATACGAAGTGTATATGGCCACGCGGCTGGAAGGCGAAGACACCTTCTTCCTGCCGTTTAATAAAGGCACGGCGGAAGGCGGTTCAGGTAACGATGTGCCCAAGGATGTGAACCGGTACGCCACCGATTATTTATGGAATGAAGTTTTATTGCCGGATAATCTGCTGACGATTCTCGCGCGCTATGTGCATTTGCAGATTGAAGAAAAGGAAGATTGGGAAGGGCGCAAAACCAAAAAAGAAACCCTGATCTTTCCGCGCTATCACCAATGGAATGTGGTCAATAAGCTGATGAATGCAGCGCGGATTGAGGGCTCCGGCCATAAATACTTGATCCAGCACAGCGCCGGTTCGGGGAAATCCAATTCGATAGCCTGGGTGGCGCATCAGTTATCGTCACTCTACAACCCGCAGGGCAGCAAGTTGTTTAATTCCGTGATTGTGGTGACCGATCGGACGGTGTTGGATGATCAGTTGCAGGATACGATCAATCAGTTTGAGCATGTGGATGGTGTGGTTGGGCGCATCAATCGTCAGGAAGGCGACGGTTCCAAATCGGAGAAGCTGGCTGCCGCGCTGGAAAATTCGCAGCCGATCATTATTGTGACCATTCAAACTTTTCCGTATGTGTTGCGCGCGATTGAGAACAGCGTCAGTTTGAAAACACGCTGCTATGCGGTTATTGCCGATGAAGCGCATTCGTCACAAACCGGCTCGACCGCGCGCCAATTGAAAGAAGTCTTGATGATCGATGCGAAAGCAGACGGGGAAGAAGAACTCAGCAGCGAAGATATTCTGGACGCCGCCGTAGCCTCGCGCCGCGCTTCCAATAATCTGAGTTATTTTGCGTTTACGGCCACGCCCAAAACCAAAACGCTGGAATTGTTCGGCCGCTTGCCGAATCCGAATGAACCGCCATCCAGAACCAATAAGCCGCAAGCCTATCATGTGTACAGCATGCGTCAGGCGATTGAGGAAGGTTTCATTCTGGACGTGTTGAAAAATTACACCAACTACAAGGTGGCTTATAACCTGGCGCAGAAAATCCGGAGCACAGATCAGGAAGTCGAAAGCAGGAAAGCCAAGGTTAAGCTCAACCAGTGGGTGCGCCTGCATGAATACAACATCGCGCAGAAGGTGCAAGTCATCGTCGAGCATTTCCGTGCCAATGTGCAGGGGCTGTTAGGCGGACAGGCAAAAGCGATGGTTGTCACCAGTTCGCGCAAGGAAGCGGTACGCTACAAACTGGGTTTTGATAAATATATTGCGCAACAGGGTTATCCAAAGATTCATGCCATGGTGGCCTTCTCCGGCGAAGTGGAATTTAGCGAGAAAGATCCGAACGCGACCGCGTTGCTCGGTGAGAAATTTACCGAAAGCAACATGAACCCCAATCTGAAAGGCCGCGACATGCGCAAAGCCTTTGATACCGATGACTATCAGGTGATGATCGTCGCCAACAAATTCCAGACCGGTTTTGATCAACCCAAACTCTGCGCCATGTATGTGGATAAGAAACTTGGCGGTGTGGAATGTGTGCAAACGCTGTCGCGCTTGAATCGCACCTATCCCGGCAAAGCAGAAACCGGCACTTTTATTCTGGATTTCTTCAATGAACCACAGGATATTCTCGACGCCTTTCAGCCCTATTACCAGATTGCTGAACTGGTCGATGTTTCCGACCCGGACTTGATTTTTGATCTGTTTGATAAACTTCGGGCTGCCGGTATTTTTACATGGAATGAAGTGGAGCAGTTCTGCGATGCTTTTTTCGTCAAAAACAAAAGCAATGCCGCCATTGCCAATATCTGCAAGCCCGCCGTAGAACGCTGGCAAAAACGTTATCAATCCGCGGTGGAAGCCTACCGATTGGCGAAGGAAATGTTTGAGCGTACCAAGAAAACCCGTGATACGGTGCTAATCGCCAATGCGGAAAACAGCTTTAAAGAGTGCAAAAAAGAGAAGGACGCGCTCGATATCTTTAAAAAAGATTTGGGTACATTTGTGCGGTTCTATGAATTCATGTCGCAGATCGTCGATTACGACGACAAATTATTGGAAAAACTCAGCCTGTATGCGCGGCATTTACGCCCGATGCTGCGCGAAACGTTGATGGAAGAAGATAGCATCGATTTAAGCGGCGTATTGCTCAGTCATTACCGCCTGTCCAAAATTCGCCAGCAGGATTTGAAGTTACAACAAGATACTGGCGAATATCAACTTAAACCCGGTGAGGGACTAGGCACGGCAAGCGCTAAAGATAAACAGGAAGAATTTCTGTCGCACATCATCAGCCGTTTGAATGAGCTTTTTATTACCGACCATCTGACCGAGAAAGACCTGGTGAATTACGCCTATACCATCCGCGATAAAGTCAGTGAGAATGCCCTGGTCATGAAGCAAATCGCCAATAATTCACCGGAACAGGCGATGCTGGGGGATTTTATCAAAGCCGTTGATGACGCCGTTATGGATAGCAGCGAGGCGCATCAGAATCAGATGATGCAATTATTATCCGATCCCGTCAAAGCGGCGGGTTTTGCCAAGGTGGTGTTTGATTTGTTGAAGCTGGCGAAGTGAATTTTTTGGTCGCTGAGATTTACGCAAATGTTGTTGCTGGAAAATAAAACAGCCTGAATCTCTTCAAGCTTTTATTTGATTGCGATGAAGTGCTCATATAGAGCACATTTTTTTGGGGTTAAATGTAGTAATCCTTTAATGGCGGAAACCCGTTGAACTCCACTGAGCTGTATGTCGTTGTGTAGGCGCCAGTTGACAGCCAATATAATCGATCCCCAGTTGCGAGATTCAACGGTAAGCCGTATTTATAGTTTTCATACATGATATCTGCGCTGTCGCATGTCGGTCCGGCGATGATCGCGTTCTCAAATTCGCCGTTCTTCTCGGTGTAGATCGGATACTTGATTGATTCGTCAAGTGTCTCGATCAACCCGGTAAACTTCCCGACATCGGTGTATATCCATCGATGCAGTGCTGTGCGCGATTTACGCGAGATCAGCACGACTTCGCTGACCAGCACGCCAGCATTGGAAATCATTGAACGACCCGGTTCAATGATAATCTCGGGCATGTCATCCAGGAAATCTTCGTGCAGGAATCGCGCAATCTCCTCAGCGTAGATCGAGAGTTCGTTCGTGCGTTGCAAATAGTTGGCTGGAAAGCCGCCGCCCATGTTGATCATCTTCAACTTAATGCGATCTTCTTCCCACAAGCGATTGAAGATTACTTTTACCTTACCGAGCGCCGCATCCCAAGCGCCGATTTCACGCTGTTGTGATCCGACATGGAACGATACGCCATAGGGGTCGAGGCCGAGATCGCGCGCCAGGATCAACAAATCCATAGCCATGTCACTCTCGCAGCCGAATTTGCGCGACAGCGGCCAATCAGCGGTCAATGTACCTTCTGTCAGGATGCGGGTGTAGACGCGCGCACCGGGCGCGGCTTTCGCAATGTTGCGCAGATCTGCCTCGGAATCGGTCGCGAACATGCGTACTCCCTTCTGATAGAAGGTGCGGATGTCCTTGGCTTTCTTGATCGTATTGCCGAAGCTGATTCGATCGGGTGTCACGCCAAGTGCGAGCACCTTATCCAATTCGTAAGTCGATGCGATATCAAAGCATGCGCCTTTATCTCTGAGCAGTGTCAGGACTTGCGGTGCCGGATTGGCTTTGACCGCGTAATAGGTGCGCGCGTACGGAAAATGCCGCGACATTTCATCGTATTGGCGATCAATCGTCGCGAGATCAACAACCAGGAATGGTGTTTCGTGCGTGTCGGAGAAGGCTTTAATTCGCTTCCAGGTGGATTCATCGAAATAATCGTAAACTGTAATCGCTGTGTCGGACATGAGCAGATGGATTCTCCAAGTTAGGATGTTCGGGAGTATTATGTAGCCGAGAGCGGATGATCCTACAGGGTATCTGCCCGTTGTTGCAACTGACAATTCCGGAAATTTCTAGCATTATAAACATAACAATATGAAAAAATGGATTTCTAATCCCGTTTTATAGTATCAGAGTTAGTCAGTGTGGTAATAAATATCGATAATAAGTGGGGAGCAAGCTATCTTGGCAGCTCACCGGCTGCGCGAGTATCGTGCAACGAAGTGATTCGCTCGTGCAGCCAATTAATCAGCGTTTCCTAAGAAATAGAAAATAGTGAGTGCGTAGTCTAATTTGGAGTCCATGTAATCAAGCTGCAAGAAGATCTGCATACTATCGCTGCGTAAATTGTGCTGGCCATAAGCAACTTCGCCCTTTCTGCTTGTGCTAGCGGTTTTGAAAAATTTCTGTCGATTTCGTAATCTCCTGCCGCTTGTTCCGATATCTTGTATTTACGAAAATGCAATGATCATTCTGAAATGATTGGATTAATATCAAAATGGTGCGAAATCAGTCGTATAAATTCTGGTTGCCTGCATTGTATGCAGGAGTAGCTGCGGGGATATTTTCAACCGTCGCACAGATAATTCTGTGGTGGTTATTCTGGGATGAGCTACCTTCGATTCTGTATCGTGATGCCCGGTTTGCGGCAGCGATCATTTTGGGGAAGGGAGTTTTGCCACCTCCAGCAACCCTCGATTGGTATGTAATGTTCATTGCAACATTGCTCCACTTCGGTCTTTCCATCGCTTACGCGATTATCCTTTCCTGGCTGATTCGCGGTATTGACATAACAAATTCACTGATCGCAGGTGGCTTATATGGTTTGGGATTATTCCTCATGAATATGTACGGTTTTGTCATGATTTTCCCGTGGTTTGTTGATACGCGGGATTGGATTACAGTCACTGCTCATATAGTGTTCGGTGTTTCTGCTGCAGGTGTGTACAAGGTTTTATCCCGGCAATAAATAACATCAAGTATTGATTGTTGTTGGGGGGTATGTGAGATTCAGCTTCTTATCATCCTGATTAAGCGTATGTTTAAGAATGGATTTGACGGCAGAGGTTATGTACGATAACGAACGGAAATTCGAATGCCTTTGTTTTAATATCTATCCTCATATAAGTATTGGATAGGTAGATATTCAAGTGCAAGCACGAGCATTGCATATGTACTCACTTACTGCTCGTTTCTGTAAAGAATTTGTTAGAGCCGGAGCATCCTGCCTATTTAGATATTTCTCTGTTTGAATTCAGCGCACTTAAACATTTAGGAGAATTCCATGGGTCGTACCGTTGCCGAACAATTGGTCGAAATGCTCAAAGCTGCCGGTATCCGTCGCATTTATGGCGTTACTGGCGATAGTCTGAATTTCTTCAACGATGCTTTGCGACGGGATGGCAATATTGACTGGATTCACGTTCGCCATGAGGAAGTTGGCGCCTATGCAGCGATGGCTGAAAGCGTGCTGGGTGGGATTGGTTGCTGTGCTGGCAGTTCCGGGCCGGGGCATGTCCACCTCATTAATGGTCTTTACGATGCTCATCGTTGGGGTGCACCCGTGTTGGCTCTCGCCTCGACCATTACTTCCGAGGATTACGGAACTGAAAGCTTTCAATCCACCGACTTGCTCATGTTCGATGGATGCAGTTATTACAATGAGGTGGCGACGACGCCGCAGCAATTGCCGCGAATGTTGCAACAAGCGCTTCAGCATGCATGGAATCGTAAGGGTGTAGGCGTGTGTGCTTTTCCTGGGGATTTGATGACATGCAACGCCGATGATGATGCACTGTGTGCCGATTTGTACCGGCCACAGCCGGTTATAACCCCTTCCGACCCTGAGATTCAGCTATTGGCGGAATTGATTAATGGTTCTGAGGACATCGGCATTTATGCCGGTGTTGGCTGTGCTGATGCTCGTTCAGAGGTGATTGAGTTGGCTCGTCTTCTCAAAGCTCCAATGGCTTATACGCTTAAAGCCAAAATGATGTTGGAATACGACAATCCTTACGCTGTCGGACTGACAGGTTTACTGGGCAACAAGGCCGGCGCTCGCGCCATCACCGGGGGCAAGCTGCTGCTCATGCTCGGCAGCGATTTTCCTTGGAAGGAATTTCTCGATAGCTCGGTTAACATTGTACAAATCGACAACAAGCCGGAACGGCTGGGGCGGCGTGTTGCATTACACATGGGCCTGTGCGGTGATATCGGCCCCACGTTATTAAAGTTGTTGCCATTAATTAATCCCAAGACCGACGCTGGTTTTTTAAATGCCTGTCAGGCGGATTATGCCGAAGTGGAGGAAGATCTCCGCGTGCATGCTGCTGATTCCGGAGAGGAAAACTTGATTAAGCCTGAGTTTGTTGCCGCGATGATTGATCGGCTAGCCGATGTCGATGCCATTTTCACTGCAGATACGGGTATGAGTACAGTATGGTCGGCACGTTATCTGCACGGTACCGGAAAGCGCACATTGATGGGTAGTTTTTCTCACGGATCGATGGCCAATGCGATGCCGCAATCAATCGGCGCCGCATTACACTCGCCCGAACGCCAAGTCATCGCATTTTGTGGAGATGGAGGTATTTCGATGCTCATGGGAGATCTGATGACTATTGCCCAATATAAACTGCCGATAAAACTGATTGTTTTCAATAATCGCAGTCTGGGTATGGTCGAACTGGAAATGCAGGTTGCCGGTTTGCCCGACTGGCAGACTAAAATGATCAATCCGGATTTTGCGCGGGTGGCGGAAGCTTGCGGTATACGAGGCTATTCGGTCACTAATCCTGATGAGCTCGAAAATATTCTTCAAGAAGCTCTGCTGCATAACGGTCCAGCGCTGGTGAATGTGTTCACTAATCCACATGTGCCGACTTTGCCACCGCACACTTCGGTCGGTGTAATGTCCCGTTATATACAGTCTCAAGCCAAGCTGGCGCTGGGGGGGCGGATGGACGAAGTCTGGGATGCATTCAGGACAAATATAAAATATATCAGAGACCTGTGACATGCCATTAAATCAATATTCCTGATTTTTTACTTCATCGGTCGCAACTGAAACTCCCACTTTTGAGGCCACCTCCAACGCAAGGCGCTGCAGTATGCCGGTTTCATCGAGGCCTTCCAGGAAGCGCCTGGGTATACCCGATAACCCGGTCTGAGCTCCGACGAGCGCTCCGGTCAGAACAGCGCGCGCCTGATTTTCACCGCCGCCATTTACAGCGTGGAGTACCGCCGTTTCGAAATCGTTCGAAAAGCGGGCTGCAAGATGATAGGCGGCGGGAAGTTGGTGATATACAGCGCACGTCATGCCATAAACGGAGGAAACTTTCCAGGCAGGCTCTATGCGGACATCGGGATCCATAGCGGCATCTGCGACATAGGAGGGGGTGAGCAGGGCGTCTGGTGAGATAAAAAAACCACTTTCCAATGGGCGATCCTTCTGCGGCGGCTGCAAGTCGGTATGCGCCATCGTATGGAAGGGCAGTTTTCTCGCTCTTGCCAGCCGCATGAGCTTGCCGGAAAGATGGCCGTCGAGCTTGTTCCCCTGTACCAGAAGTCCGAGTACCGCCCCGTATGCGACTGTAAGAGCAACAACAGTCTCGTCCCTCTGGGTAAGGCGAGTGTTGCTAGCGATGGCGTCGGCCATTTCCCGCGGTTGAAAGGCATAGCGCACTGCCAAGGCGAGCGTTCTTCCTATTCCTTCGGTGGTGTCCGCAGGCCCCCCCGTTTCTACTCCCCAAGGCAGATTCTGCTGGACACGTTTGCGCCAAGTGTCGCGAATCGACTGCTGAGTGTATCCGCCCGGTCCGTTGACAGGCAGACCATTGAGCAACGGGAATATTTCCTCATCCATGCGCCGACAGAAATCCGCTTCATCATAGCCGCCGTGCTCGATGAGGGAGTGCAGCATCAGGCGGAGAATAATGCCCCCCTGGGAAAGTTGCCCCGCTTTGAGATCACAATGGTAGCGGCCGGGCTTGGGGTCGGTATAGTTCGTGATCCAATCGCCGTAGTCCCGACGGAGCGCCGTCAGGTCATAATACCAATGAGGGCCGAGACCTAACGCATCTCCAACGAAGGCGCCTATAATGGCACCCGCTGCGCGATCCCGAGCGGCAGAGTCTTGATTAAAAGAGCCTGGCATATACTGATCCTCCTGTTTGTTAGCGTTGTTGAATGATTTTCCGAAACCTGGGAACGAATCATTCATTAGTTATAATCGGAAGTAATTATCATGGCATATGAATGTTGCTTCCGTGCGATTACAAACATTGAATAAAATTAGGAGAAAAAGATTCAGCACGCCTTGAGAGAGCGTGTCTATTTTTCTGTTTCAAGGGGGGTATGAAATGGTTTAATAATCCCGGGCACATCTAAAAGCAGCTTATACTGTCAGCAGAGGTGACCTAAGTGAAAGAGATAAAACACAATTCACTTTATCGGTTGCCCATCAGGCTACAACTTATTTATGTATCTGCGTAACCATTCCAGTGATAAGATTTTTACAACTCCAACTTCGAAGTTGTCTTCGGAATATATTCACAGAGTACACACAAATTATGCAAGGAAGAAACAAAAAGACTTAAATTTGTTTAAGTATTTGTTTTATTTGGCGTCCCCAACGAGATTCGAACTCGTGTTACCGCCGTGAAAGGGCGATGTCCTAGGCCTCTAGACGATGGGGACAAAGTGTTATGTCGGTACAGCTTCGCGTTGTTAAAATTAACTGGTGGAGATAAGCGGGATCGAACCGCTGACCTCTTGCATGCCATGCAAGCGCTCTCCCAGCTGAGCTATACCCCCTGAGCAAAGGAAGGAGGATTATACTGATGCCTTGATTCATTGTAAAGAAAAGATCAATCCTGGAAATTGCTAAGATGGCTGTTCATGCGGGTGAGCGTTTCTTCGCGTCCGAGCAGCGCCAGCACTGCATCGATTGATGGCGTGTGAATCTCTCCGGTTACCATGAGGCGCAGCGGCATCGCAATTTTCGGAAATTTAACGTTGTGTTCCTTCACGGCGGTCTTTATTTCCTGATGAATCGATTCGCGTGTCCATTCAATGTGCTGGAATTTTTCCAGCAAACCGAGCATGATTGGCTTAGCTTCCGCGGTTAAGTGTTGCGTTTTCAGTTCATCGGCGGGTTCCAGTGGGCGATAAAAATACACCGCCGCATCGGCCAATTCTTCGATGGTATTGACTCTTTCCTTGAGTAAATCGACAACCAGCGCTAAATCGGGACCGTCATCAATTTGGCAATGGTCTTTTGCAAGAAAAGGTGTTACCAATTCAGCCAAACGCGCATTATCAGTGGTTTTGAGATATTGCTGGTTGATCCAGTGCAGTTTCTCCGGATTGAATTTGGCCGGAGAGCGGTTAATTGCAGCTAAATCGAACCATTCGACCAATTGCTCGCGGTTGAAAATCTCTTCATCACCGTGCGACCATCCCAGTCGGGCCAGATAATTCAGCAAGGCTTCGGGTAAATAACCATCTTCGCGGTATTGGATCACCGAGACTGCGCCATGGCGCTTGGACAGACGCTCACCGTTGGCACCCAGGATCATCGGGACATGCGCATATTCGGGTAACGGCGCATTCAGGGCTTTAAGAATGTTAATTTGGCGCGGGGTATTGTTGACATGATCGTCGCCGCGTATCACATGGGTGATATTCATATCCAGATCGTCGATCACGACGCTGAAATTATAAGTCGGCACGCCATCGCCACGCAATAACACCAGATCATCCAGCTCAGTGTTGGCGACCGTAATCTTTCCCTTGATTAGATCATTGAATGTGACATGACCTTCCAATGGATTTTTCAGCCGGATCACCGGTTTTACACCGGCCGGCGGGGTTTCTTGGGAATCACGCCAGCGTCCGTCATAACGGGGTTTCAAGCCGGCGGCCAATTGCTGTTCACGCATGTGTTCCAGTTCTTCCTTGGTGGCGTAGCAATAATAGGCCTGATTATTTTCCAGTAATTGTTCGGCCACTTCATGATAGCGCGCTAGCCGTTGCATCTGATAAAACGGTCCTTCATCGTAATCCAACCCCAGCCATGCCATGCCGTCCAAAATCGCCTGGATCGACTGCTGGGTGGAGCGTTCCAGATCAGTGTCTTCAATGCGCAAAATGAATTGTCCGCCGTGCTTGCGTGCATAAGCCCAGGAGAAAAGGGCGGTGCGTGCGCCGCCAATGTGCAGATAACCGGTAGGGCTGGGTGCAAATCGTGTACGTACTATCATGATTGTTGTATTAACTGTAATGCCTAATGTTGGGAATAGGATAGTTTACGCGATTCCGTAAAACCAGTGTTTCTTTTACCTCGGCTATTGCCAAGCAGGATGCATGTTCATCGAGGCTTACGGCTTAAAGCCGATTATAATGTGCGCAATTTAATTCCACTGATTTTTAACTGATGCGTATGATCATCATGCATTTGACAAATGACCGATTTAATTCATGACCTGATTTTCGCAACCGCGGAGCGGTCGCCGGATGCTGAAGCATTGTGGTATCAGGATCAATCCATGTGCTACGCCATGCTGGCAAGGCAAGTTGAAGCAAAGGCGGGTGGGTTGCGGGCTCTTGGCTTAAGCCGGGGCGAGCGGGTTGCAGTGTATCTTGAGAAACGTTTCGA
Organism: Nitrosomonas ureae; assembly: GCF_001455205.1. Taxonomy (NCBI): domain Bacteria; kingdom Pseudomonadati; phylum Pseudomonadota; class Betaproteobacteria; order Nitrosomonadales; family Nitrosomonadaceae; genus Nitrosomonas; species Nitrosomonas ureae. The sequence continues at coordinate 374,088 of NZ_CP013341.1, read as the reverse complement.
GACGGTCGTAGCATTATTTGCCGCAGCGGCGGCGGGGGGTGTTTTTGTTCCGGTCAATCCGGTATTAAAACCGGAACAAGTCGCTTATATTTTGATCGATTGCAATGTGAGGGTACTGATCACTTCGCTGGAGCGATTGAAATTATTGCAAACCGTTTTGTTATCCTGTCGTGATTTGCATACGATTGTGCTGGTGGATGGCAAAGATAAACTTGCGGTCATCCCCGGTTTTTCTGTTGTTTGCTGGGAAGAAATGGGGGGCGTCAATATGGGTGTGCCAACGATCGATAACGATATGGCGGCCATCATTTATACCTCTGGCAGTACGGGTAAACCCAAAGGTGTCGTACTTTCGCATCGTAATTTGGTTGCCGGTGCTAAAAGTGTTGCGCAATATTTACAGAATTGCTCTGATGACCGGATTTTGACCGTGCTGCCGTTGAGCTTTGATTACGGATTAAGCCAGCTGACGACAGCTTTTTACGCAGGTGCGGCAAATGTATTGATGAATTACCTGCTGCCGCGCGACATCCTCGGTGTTGTCAAAGAATTGCACATTACCGGATTAGCCGCTGTACCACCCTTGTGGGCTCAACTTGCACAGCTGCATTGGGAGAAAGTCCCTGCGTTGCGCTATATCACCAATTCGGGGGGGGCCATACCCCGTACGATATTAGATCAATTACGCCACGCTCTGCCTGCTACGAAAATATTTTTGATGTATGGCTTTACCGAAGCTTTCCGCTCAACGTATCTGGCGCCGGAAGAAATCAACCGACGTCCTGGTTCTATCGGTAAAGCGATTCCGAATACCGAGGTCATGGTGCTGCGGGAAGATGGGTCGCATTGTGTGCCGGGCGAACCCGGTGAATTGGTGCATCGAGGTGTTCTGGTAGCCATGGGGTACTGGAACGATGCAGAGAAGACCGTGACCTGTTTCAAACCCATCAAGTCACGTCAGGCTGGGTTGACGCTTACAGAAATTGCTGCGTGGTCGGGGGATACGGTGCAAATGGACGAAGAAGGTTTTTTGTACTTTATCGAACGCCGTGATGAAATGATCAAAACTTCCGGTTATCGCGTGAGCCCGACCGAAATCGAGGAGGTTATCTACGCCACGGAATGTGTCGCCGAGGCAGTTGCCTTTGGCATTCCGCATCCGATGCTGGGGCAGGCGATCGCTGTGATTGTTACTGCCAGGGAGGGCGTCCAGCCGGATGTTGATAGGTTGTTAAGCGCGTGCAAGAAACAATTGCCCGCTTATATGGTGCCCAGTCATCTCGAAGTGCGTGAAGGAAAACTGCCGCTCAATCCAAACGGCAAAATTGACCGTAAATTTCTTTCCCGGCAATTACAACTACTATTTAGCGGAAACGACTGATGATCAATCAACTGTTGGAACATGCACCGCTTGCACAGTTTTCTGTGCAAAACGATTGTTTGCAGATAGGCGGAATGGCATTGACCCGATTGGTGGATCGGGTGGGTACCACGCCGTTTTATGCCTATGATCGGAAAAAAATTACCGAACGGGTTGAACTGCTACGCCAGAATTTGCCCCCGGAAATCTTGTTGCACTACGCGATAAAAGCGAATCCCATGCCGGCTGTGGTGCAGCATCTGGCAAGTTTGGTCGATGGCATGGATGTGGCCTCGGCAGGGGAGATGAGGGTTGCGTTGGATACCATTCTAACCTCTGAAAAGATAAGTTTTGCCGGTCCGGGGAAAAAGGTGCATGAGTTGCGCAGTGCGATTGCTGCAGGCGTGGTGCTGAACATTGAGTCGCCGCAGGAAATGGAGTCGATCGCACAACAAGGCGTAGATTTAGGGATTGCTCCCAAAGTTGCCATTCGCATTAATCCGGATTTTGAGCTCAAGTCTTCCGGGATAAAAATGAGTGGTGGCTCCAAACCATTCGGCATAGATGCCGAATGTGTGCCCGATGTGTTGAAGCGGCTGGATTTACTTGACTTGGATTTTGTTGGCTTTCATATTTTTAGCGGCTCACAGAATCTGAATGCGGCAGCGATTCAGGAGGCGCATGAAAAAATCGTTATGCTTGCCATTCAACTGGCTGAATATGCAACATCACCGGTGAAGTTGCTAAATATCGGCGGCGGCTTCGGAGTGCCCTATTTTCCGGGTGACCAGCCGTTGGATATTGCAGCGATTGGAGTCAATTTGCAGCGTCTGATAAAAAGAATAAAACAGCAATTACCGGAAACCGCGGTGGCACTTGAGTTGGGACGGTATCTGGTTGCCGAGGCAGGCATTTATGTCTGTCGTGTTCTGGAGCGTAAGGTGTCGCGCGGGCAAGTCTTTCTCGTAACGGATGGCGGGCTGCATCATCACTTGGCGGCTTCCGGGAATTTAGGTCAAGTTATCCGCAAAAACTATCCTGTCGTTATCGGCAACAAAGTTCAAGGTACCGCAAGGGAAATTGTTTCAGTCGTGGGGCCGCTATGCACGCCGCTGGATAAGCTGGCGGATCAAATGGTAATGGCTCGGGCATCCGTAAACGACCTAGTAGTTGTTTTACAATCAGGTGCTTATGGTTTGACTGCCAGTCCGACAGCATTTCTTGATCATCCTCCACCGATTGAAGTATTGGTTTGAGCAACGATTTGCCGCAGAAATTATTATTTTATCTGCGATAAAGCGGGCTAATCGATACCATTCATTTTGATAAAGTTCTTTGCACTCAGTTTAAATGTTGTTTATATTGTGTATGGGGGTGGGGTCATGCTGAATTTCTTCGATAAATTGTGCAAAGCAGTTGAATATTCGCTTTAAATATACTTAAATGGCTAGGGGCAATTAATAGGTATTACTTGTTGCATGAAAAAGTGTTTGTTTTATGCTGATAGAATAGAAAATACACTATAGTTGTTGCGTTTTTTCACTGATGATATAGCGTAGATGCGGTATATGATTTCTACGCATGCTATTAACCAATTCATTATCATCTTCATTTTTTGAATAGTTACAAATTGCTTAAGAATTTGTTTAAATATGAATAGAGTGAATTTTAAACCCGAACTAGGTGATTCTATGAGTGATTTGTATCAAAACTTTCAGAAATTCTTTGAACTTGTTGTCGCTGATACCGCTGAACTGCTGGAACATGTTTACAGGATTCGCTATCAAGTATTATGTGTTGAACAACGTTTGCCCGGCTTTGATCCGGTATTGTGTCCGGACCAAATGGAAAGGGATGGTTACGACAGTCACTCCTCACACGTTCTTTTGCGCTATCGTCCTACCGGAGAATTTATTGGTACCGTAAGACTGATTTTGCCCGATTCATCCAAGCCTGAAAAGCCTCTACCGGTAGAGTTATATGGGCAGCTGGATCCCGAATTGTGTGATATCAAGGCATTGCCCCGTCAACAAACTGCTGAAATTTCACGTTTCTTGGTTGTTAGTCGGTTTGATCGGCGCCAAGGGGATCGTCGCAAGCAAGTGGAAGAGACTGAAGGTGAGAAAAGAGGAGTACAACCGGAAAGGGAGCAGAGAGGTACCCAACAAGATCGGCGTTCCTCAGATCGTCGCTCTTCACTTAGTATCGGATTGGTACTTATGGCAGGGGTAATGCGCATGTCAGTCAAATATAACATCAGGCATTGGCTGTCAGTAGCGGATCCCGCACTGAATAAATTGATGGGTTTTTATGGTTTGAATTTTAATCCGATTGGTCCCCCGGTTAATTACCACGGTATTCGCAGGCCTTATTATGTGAAAGTGGAAGATGCTTTGGAAAAAATGTATAACGAGCATCGTGATGCATGGGAAGTTGTAACTGATTGTGGCGAGTATAACCTTGCCCATACCAATTAATGGAATATCCGCCTTGAATCAGGGATCTGTTTCTTGAATTTATTTCATTTCTCAATACAAGCTCGAATATCACTCTACAGTTTGTCAAGAGCCAGATCTTACTTTGGGTTTGCGCTATTTATCTGTTTTCTGGGTGTTAAAGCAGATGTCAGGGCAAATGATCACTATGAGATTGTAACTAATCCGAATGTCAGCGAAACCGCGCTCACGGTCAATTCATTGCGCTCCATTTTTAGCATGAGCCTGAAAACCTGGCCGGATGGAACCAAGATTCGGGTATTTGTATTATCCGATGAGGATAAGTTACATAAGGCAGTCTCGAAGGAAAAATTGAACGTATTTCCTTATCAGTTAAGGTCTACCTGGGATCGCTTAGTATTTTCGGGCACAGGTCAGGCGCCTGTCAGAGTTAATTCAATAGAAGAGATGCTTGACAAGGTTGCTAATACCCCAGGGGCGATAGGTTATTTGTGGAGAGCCAATATTAATGAAAATGTTAACGTGCTCCAGATTAAATAGCTACTTTGGGAATCCATCCAAATGGGTTGCCAAGGGGGTTATTTTGTTATTTGCGATTGGAAGTATTTCTGCTCAAGCTCAGGAATCTCCAGCGCAAAAGCAATCTGAATTGATCAAGCCGCTTAATAAAAGACTGAAAAGCACAGACTTGCTTGCTCAAGTTACCGAGACTGAGGTCAGTAGCGTCACCGAAAAACCCGGATTGGTAAGTACTGCGATGCAATGGTTACGTTCGACAGACCGTCCAGGAGATTTGCAGTTTCATGGTTTTGTCAGTCAGGCCTACATTACGACTTCCGATAATAATGTTTTTGGGAATAGTGACAACGGTGGCAGCTTTGGGCTTACAGAAGCGGGACTCAATGCTTCGGTGCGGCCACTCCCGAGACTGCAACTTTCGGCGCAAGTGTTGTCACGTCGTGCCGGTGAGGGAAGCTCAGGCATGCCACGCTTAGATTATGCTATTATCGATTATCAGGTGTATGCTCACGAAGCTAACCAATTTGGCATTCGAGTGGGTCGATTGAAGAATCCCTTCGGTTTCTATAATGAAACCCGGGACGTGGCATTTACGCGTCCCAGCATCCTACTGCCGCAGTCGATCTATTTTGATCGTACCCGAAATTTGGGACTTTCAAGTGATTCTGTGCAACTTTATGGCGATGCGGCAATATTTAATTGGGGTACGTTTTCTACTCAATTTGGAGTAACACTGCCTGTCGTGGATAATAGAGATACTGAGAGCTCACTGCTTGGGTTAGTGCGGCCAGGAAGCTTGAATCGGGAAGTTTCGTACATTGGTCGTGGAATATTTGAAACGAACGACAAACGACTTCGCCTCGGTGTCAGCGGAATATGGTTGAATACATCCTACGATCCTAATAACAAATTGAACGATCTGATAGGGTCAGGTGCATTGCAGTTCACGCCTGTCTTTTTTTCTGCTCAGTATAATACAGAGCGCTGGACGTTGACTTCCGAATATGCGATACGTCCCTTCCACTATAATAATAATTTTGGAGTCGCCGAGCCAACTGCCCGAGGGCTCAATGGTTTAGATTTCGTTGGCGAGAGTTATTACTTCCAGGGTGAATATCGCTTTACTCCAAAATGGGAAGGTATTGTGCGATATGACGCGCTATTTACTGATCGATCAGATCGCGACGGAAAGGATTGGGTTGCTGAAAGTCCCACACGTCGGAGTGGTTTAGCGCATTCACGTTTCGCCAAAGATATCACGGTGGGTTTGCGTTGGAATGTTACACCGCAATTCATGCTGCGGGCTGAATATCATTATGTGAACGGCACCGCATGGTTATCAGGGTTAGATAATCCAATTGATCTAAAAACGGGGCGACCATTTGATACTGATCAACACTGGCATCTTTACGCAATTCAGGCCTCTTATCGCTTTTAGGCAGGTTTCTGATGGGAACTAGTTCCGAGGTTAAATTGGAGAAAGCACCTATTGCTCCGAATCATAAGAGCCGTAGATTCCGCAGTCTGAGATGGAAAATTTCATTAAGCAGCAGTTTGATATTGCTGGCCGTTGTAATGTTGTTTTGTTTTGTTAGCTACCTGGGTTTAATGGCTAATTTTGACAATCAACGAGAAGATAATTACCGCCGTTATTCCAGAGAAGTCAATAGTCTGATCCAGAACACTTCGCAGAATTTATATCAGCTGGCTGAAATGATTCCGTTCCTGGACGGCATGAAAAAACCCTTGCTGATGAATGATGAAGAAGCGATCAGTAATGTTTTTGATTCGCATTGGGCACTGTTGCAATTTCATAATAGTGTTGAATTCATTCATTTCTATAATCCCTCGAATCAATTGAGTGCCAGTTGGGACAGTTTGGCTACCAATATAGATGACAGTATTTTACTGTCAAATTGGGTACGCCAGGTTAATCAGCCCGAACGGCCGATCAACCCGCTACTTTGCCGGGAAAGTTGCATCCAATACATTATTGCGCCTCTACTGGTAGAAGGAAAGAAGGTGGGTGTCGTGGTTATGGGAATTTCCTTAGCGGACGTGTTTTTGGCATTTAAGCGACTCTCCGGCGCCGATATGGGCTTGTTGATCAAAGAGCAGGATAATCTGAAACAAGGCGATTCTGATTTTTCGCATTGGGATATCTATATTTCAGCCCTAACCAGCAAAGAAAGAAATCTTGAAATTCTCAATAAGGCGGCTCAGAACTATACGAATATGTCTGCGTTGAGCGATGGAATTCAAGTGCGCTGGAATGATCAGCATTTTCAATTAAAAATATTCCCGCTCAATTCATATGAACCGGATAAAGCCCATTTGGTTATCATCACGGATGTTACAGCGGCAGTAAATAATATTTATGATTCCATCTGGAAAATTGCATTAATCGGTTTGCTGGGGTTAATTTGCTCTGAAATTTTGTTGTTTCTTATTTTTACCAGGCTACTGGCAAAGCTTAAAGATGTGGCGTTTGTACTTCCACTTCTCGCCAACGGACAGTTTGAGAAATTCCGCTTGTCTCTGGCTTCTACAGGGCGCATACAACGTTTTAGAGATGAAGTCGATACGCTTTCGGAAGCGGCTGTGTCTTTGTCGCTACAGTTGGAAAAGCTGGAACAGGAAGTATCCAGCCGGACTGAAATGCTGATTGAACAAAAGAATGAGCTCAGTAAAGAAAGAGATTTTGTGAAGAATTTGCTGGATACGGCACAGGCAATTGTGTTAACGCAGGATTCTAACGGCGAAATTATGTCATTAAACGCTTATGGAGAGATGCTGACTCGTTATTCGGAAAATGAATTGTATGGTAAATCTTTTCTGGATATCTTAATCCCGGATTATGAATCACACGATCTGCTTTTTCACATTAAAGAAATTCATACCGGACAGAGAATGCAATTGCGTCATGAGGCTATAACGCATTGTAAGGATGGAACAACGCGTCATGTTGCCTGGCTGCACTCGCATTTATCCTGGAAATCTCCCGATGAACCATCAATTTTATCAGTCGGTCTGGATGTCACCGAGTATAAACGAGTTGAAGGACACTTAGCTTGGCTGGCTGATCACGATCCGTTAACTAATTTGTTTAACCGGCGCCGTTTTAGTGAAGAACTGGAGCAGGTACTTAGTCGCGCGGAGCGGTATAACCACCCGGGTGCTCTGTTATTTTTTGATCTGGATCGCTTTAAGTATATCAACGATACCAGCGGGCACCAAGCCGGCGACACATTGCTTAAAATGGTTTCGAGTATGCTGGCGCAAAACATTAGAGCGGATGATATTACAGGCCGTCTCGGGGGGGATGAGTTTGCGATCATATTGCCGGAAATTAATGCCAACGGAGCAATAGGCGTGGCCAAGAAGGTGTTGGATCAACTGAGTCTGGCACAATTGACGATCAATAATCGTACTCACAAAATTTCAGCCAGTATCGGGATTGCCTTATTTCCCGAACACGGTGCCAACATCCATGATTTGCTGGCAGCCGCTGATCTCGCCATGTATCAGGCAAAAGCAATGGGGCGGAATGCCTGGTATCTGTTCTCGGATAAGGACCGCAGCCGCGAACGTATTCATACGCTGGTATATTGGAAAGAAAAAATCGAGTATTCGCATTTACATGATAATTTTATATTGTATTTGCAGCCGATTATGCATGTTAAATCGAAGAAAATTTCACATTATGAAGTATTGTTGCGCATGCAGGATATCGATGGCACCGTGTTATCGCCGGCAGATTTTATTCCCGCTGCAGAGCATACCGGATTAATCCATGCAATTGATCATATGGTGCTGCGCAAGGCCATAGCGCAAGTGGCCGAAATTTATCAAGCTGGATTTCAAGTTAATTTCTCAATCAATTTATCTGCGCATGCTTTCAACGATCCGGAATTATTGCCCATTCTCAAGGCAGAATTGGCATTGCATCAGATGGATCCGGCATGTGTGATGTTTGAAATCACTGAAACTGCGGCACTGGAAGACTTGCCCGGTGCGCGCGGATTAATGGTGGAGATTAAAGAGTTGGGTTGCGGTTTTGTGCTGGATGACTTTGGTGTTGGTTTCTCGTCATTTTATTATTTGCGGGAATTGCCGGTGGATGTGGTAAAAATTGATGGTTCGTTTATACGTAACTTATCCGAAAACAGCGATGATCTTATTCTGGTGAATGCACTTTGTAGTGTTGCGAGGGGTTTTGGCAAAAAAATTACAGCCGAATTTGTCGAGAGTGCAGAAATACTTTTATTGATAGAAAAAATGGATATTGATTATGCTCAAGGCTATTACATAGGAAAACCAGCACCTGCAAATCAGTTCTTGATGAAATAAACGGTAGTTCAGCGGTTTGTGGCTTATACGGGTAACAATATCATTGTTTGATCGATAGGCAGCCATTTGGAATAGTGGCAGCGCAATGGGGCAAGATCAGCATGGAATTTCGTAATGGTAGAGTTTTTCTAATTTTTCTGACCGGACTGGCGATCTGGTTTGCTCAGCCCGTATTTGCAAATAAAGTGCGCGGAATTTTCTCCGCACAGCAATCTTGTCCAGCCTTTGTATCAAAAAATAAATCAATCAATCCGGATAATGCACAAATTCTGGCGGGTAACCGGTACGATATTATCGAGGTCACCAAACCAAACCCTCCTGCCTGGTATCGGATTGTTCTTCCAAGGGTTAATCCTCAAGCACGTTGGGTAAGCGCGACCTGCGGTCAGGCCCAGATAACAGGCGAAGACACGGGAGATAATGAAAGTGGCGAAAGTGATAACAACTGCAATACTGCAGGTCAAGCGGATAGTTATGTGCTGGCGCTAACATGGCAGCCTGCCTTCTGTGAGACTAAGCCGGACAAGCCGGAATGTGAAATAATTGATCCAGATGCATATCACGCCAAACATTTTGCATTGCATGGTTTGTGGCCGAACAAAAAAAATTGCAATAAAAATTATGCATTCTGCGGTACTGTAAAAAAGAAGAAAGATGAATTTTGTGATTATCCGGCAATTCAATTGGATACCGCTTCTCAAGCATCATTGGCAGAAGTAATGCCCAGCGTGATAGCTGGCTCTTGCCTTGAGCGGCATGAGTGGCACAAACATGGCAGTTGTCAGGAAAACTGGTCGATAAATGAATTTTTTGATCTGTCTGCTGATTTGGTACGACAGTTTAATGATTCCGGTATGGCTTATTTTATGAATCGCAGAATTAACCAGAAGGTACGCACGGAAGATTTCCTTAATCGCTTGGAAGCAGTACTGGGTTCCTCTGCTAGAGACCGAATTAAACTGAATTGCAATCAGCAAGGAATGATGGTGGAGATTCAGTTGAGTCTGTCTGGTGATTTAATTGCGGGCGCTGATCTTGAAAAATTGATCATGAATGCGCCAGTACAAGAAAAATCCAATTGCGGAGAAATGTTCCGGGTAGATCGTATTGGCCAGTAATCCCGTTCAAGGAAATACAAAGATTATCCACTTCAGGTTTTATTCTAATTCCGGTATTTGAGGAAGATCATATTCGGTTGATCAAGCAATTTGGGAGTATTCGGCTGGAAAACACAAGAAATAAGTGCATGTAGGAAGAGTTGAAGGAGTTATTTTGATTTGATGCGAGGTGATAATCACATGATATAATAAAAATCTATTTCTTATATATATTTATATTTATTTATTAAGAAATGGGGTCGTAAATGCCGTTAATTTTTCCTACTTGATGTCATGTGAACATCTTATAATACAAAATAAATTAAAATGAGCTGGATGATTTTTCGATTGCTGCGGTTCAGCAAAAAATTTTTGGATAATTATCCGCGATAAAATTGATTTGTAAGATTAAGTATCAATGAAGCACTCAAAATTCCGTAATCATAAATTCACGAGGTGAGTCTAATATAGGTTTCTAGCATCGTAAGAATCAAATGGCTGTGAGTAATTAAGTGACAAGCTTGATGTTTATTGTTGATAATCAATTTGAGATCATTAAGATTATGTTATTGCTGATATTTGTATCGCTAAAGTTTTTGTCCGGTAATCGCAGGGAGCGATTATATGAATCAGTTTGCTAATGCCAGCCCATCCGTGATTGCACGGGAGACATTAAAGCAGCTTGCTATACTCAAAATCCAACCTACGCCTGAAAGCTACTTTAAGCTGTACAACCAAATAGCAGGTAATCCGGATAGTCAGGTTTGTGCTGTTACGGCAAAATTACTAATGGAACTGGCAAAAGAATTTCCGCGTCATACACCGCCTTTACTCAACTGTGCCAATAACTTAGAACTGGCGGTGAAAGATAAGAGTTGGTCTGATTTTAAATCTGTATTGGTAAAATTTGTTGCAACCGTAACGGCTTCTAATAAAACTGTTCCACCGATTGAAACTGCAAAATCTATACCTGGAACATCCTGGGTAAAAATTATTGACAGCTTATTCGATGACCTCTTTGATTCGGAAAATTTTTCTGAGAATGTAAATAAAAGAAAAAAAATAAAATATGTATTGGATGAATTTTCTGATGATCCTGAACTTGCTTACACCAAATTAATAGCATTGGTTCAGTCATGGAAAGGTTCGGATTCTATTTATCAAGAGTCTGAAGAGAGTATAGAGAACATATCGATACCGGTATCAGATGCAAACTTTTTTAAGCAACAATCTGAACCCAAAGAAGATATTCTGGCACAAGAATATCAAATCAGCGGCTATACAGATCAATTGCTGGAATTGTTGGCGCAGACTCTGGAACAAGTTATTGCTAATCAGATTGAAGATAAAATTCTGGCGGGCGAGGCCAGATCTCTGGGTAAGCAGGTTAAAAAAATTCAAAGTAAGCTGGGAATGGAACAATTCATGGCTAGCTTTCAGAGATTCTGTGTCAAGTTGGAATTGGGTAATGAGGACAAATCGAATATACAACAAGGTCTGCTTAAATTATTAAGCATGCTGATGGATAGCACCAGTGAATTGTTGTCTGAAGATCAGTGGATTAAGTTACAGGTTTCCAAGTTAAAGAAAACCATGTCTAGGCCACTGGATATGCAGATACTCGCGCAAGCTGAATTTTCGCTTGGAAAAATAATACAAAGGCAGATCAAAGTAAAACAAAGCCTGGGCAAAGCCAGGGAAACCATGCGGCAAATGGTAACTTCTCTAATTTCCAATCTTGAGGAACTTTCAGATGCTACAGGCGGGTATCATGAAAAATTGGAATACTACTCTGAAAGAATCAATCATATCAATAATATTGATGATATAAATCAGTTACTTGCCGATATAATGCAAGATACCCAAAAAGTGCGGAATAATGTCCTGAAATATCGCAATGACTTGGTATTTGCGCGTGCAGAAATTAATGAAGCACAAAATCAAATCAATCAGCTTGAAACGCAATTGCAGGAAATGAGCGAACAAGTACAAGAAGATCATCTTACGGGTGCACTAAATCGACGAGGATTTGATAAGGCATTTGAACGCGAGATTACGCAATTGGCTCGCAGCCAGGGAACACTTTGCTTTGCTTTATTGGATATTGATAATTTTAAGCAGTTAAACGATACGCATGGACATCATGTGGGTGATGATGCATTGAAATACTTGGTTGAAGCGGTCAAAGAGACTGTGCGTCGGGATGACGTGATATCACGTTATGGTGGAGAGGAATTTGCAATTTTGCTGCCTAATTCCGGGTTAAAAGCGGCGATATCAACAGTTGCGAGAATACGGCGCTATTTAACCAAGAAATTCTTTTTGCATGGAAACAATCGATTGTTAATTACTTTTAGCGCTGGCGTAGCACAATATCAGCCGGGGGAATCTCAGGAAAATTTGTTTAAACGTACTGACGAAGCGTTATATTTTGCGAAGAGAAATGGTAAGAATCAGATTGTTGCAGCTGAAGAGGCTGTGGCAGCCGATGAAATTTGTAAAAGTCAGAATTTAGATCCGGTTAACACCATTTGATTCAATGTAGTGACACAAATCGCCAAGACCCAATATCAGCAAATACTACATGCTGTGCCAGCGTAGCAAGTTATTTTATTTGCTTCTTTGTTCTTTTGCCCAGTACCTGGATTGCCTCAACTGAGAAGATTACCCGGGTTATTTGCCAATGAAAGACGAAGTTTATTAATGTTTCATACGGTGTCATGCAAAGAGTTTGAAGAATCCTCGTTTTGGCAGATCCACTGATTGAGCAACAGCCGAGCGACACCGATAACCTCCGATGCAACCATTCCCAGCGATCCATGATTTTTCTGCAGCAGGTGGTCTGCTGCAGCGCCATGCAAGTAAACAGCAAGCAATAGGGCCTGCCCGGGTTTCAAACCTTGAGCGATCAATGCTCCAATAATTCCGGCTAATACATCGCCGGTGCCAGCAGTACTCAGTCCAGGATTACCGCTGGTGTTCAGATAACGTTTTCCATCCGGGAAACAACAAATACTGCCAGCGCCTTTCAATACGACATAACAATTAAAACTGTGCGAGATTTGATGCACGGTATGCATTCGATCGTTTTGCACGGTGGCGGTGTCGATATGCAGAAGGCGTGCAGCTTCGGCAGGGTGTGGGGTCAAAATAGCCGGTACATTACGCTGGCTGAGGTTTCTGGCTAGATCAGGATGTGAAGCAATCAGATTGAGTGCATCGGCGTCCAGCACCAGCGTGAATTCACTATGTAAGGCAGTCTCCAGCAACAACAATGCCTGCGCGGATTGTCCCAGACCGGGGCCAACCACCAGACAACTTAATGAACTCAATGAGAACAACTCAGATGGAGTGCGTAGCATCAATTCCGGTTGTGAGAAATCGACCGGCGGTGCGTTCTCTGCGAGTAATCCGAGATACACGCGCCCCGCGCCCAGATGCAAGGCAGACCGGCCTGCCATCAGAGCAGCGCCTATCATACCGCTGGAGCCGCCGAGAATCGCCACGTTGCCGAATGAACCTTTATGACTGTTAATAGGGCGAGGCGGTGGCAGAAGGGAATTTGCAAGCTTCTGATTCAACAGCCAGATATGTGGTTTTGGGGGTGAGGATAACAGGATATTCAGGTCGCATAAAACGATCATGCCGCAGCATTCCGGTCCGAAGTTCGTGAACAGGCCCGGTTTGAATCCAATAAAGGTTACGGTGAGGGTGGCGCGGATTGCCGCACCGTAAATGCAGCCATCATCGCTGCCGAGCCCGGAAGGAATATCCAACGCTACAATAAGAATATTCATTTGGTTGACGGTATCCACCCATTCTCGATATTTACCATCGATGGGTCGGCTTTGAGACAGATTCAGACCAATGCCGAATATGCCGTCAATTACTGCATCCCAGTCTTGCTTGCCGTCGGGTATGTCAGTAAGTATTTCACCGTCGATTTCGAGCCAGGCTTGCATTGCTTGCTTGGCATCCGGTGGAACGCGATTGTGATCGCCGTGGAAAACCACGGTAACGGTATTTTCCCATTCTTTCAAATAACGTGCCACAACGAAGGCATCGCCGCCGTTATTGCCCGGACCGGCGAGTACCAATATGTGAGGGTTGGCTTTCTTGTGCAATTGATCACGGATGATTTGGGCTGCGGCTAATCCCGCTTTTTCCATTAACCGGGGAGGTTCAGGCAGCTGGGTGGTTAAATGCTCTATTGCGCGAATTTCTGCAGTAAGCAAAACCGGATCAGCAGTCATCATATTTTTCACACTCATGGGATGATCAGCGATAAGTACATCTTCTCGTGTAAAATTGCAATCTTTAAATAATAGTTTTATTTCTTCTGATGCTTCAATTTTGTGGTGGTCGTGCGCTTTCTCCATTCCGTCTGGAAAAGTTATTCAAAGAAATTAGAGCCTTTAGTCTGCCAGTAACAGCTATCCATGCGGAATATTGGCATTTTTGTTCAGTGACGCGCACTATGGGAGATAGTGATCTGGAAGGACTGAGAAAAATACTTAACCATGATCAGACACAGGAAAGTAAATGTCATTCAGGGAAGTTTTTTTTAGTCTTGCCACGCCCGGGCACAATTTCCCCGTGGTCAACAAAAGCTACGGATATTGCTCATCATTGCGGCTTAACTGCTGTCGAGCGTATTGAGCGGGGGGTTGCGTATTATATTCAATGTGATGCACACCTTGCGATTGATGACGAGAAGCGTCTCGCACGCATGTTGCATGACCGCATGACAGAAGCCGTTTTTGCTTCGTTTGATGAGGTTGTCAAACTATTCCAGCATTTCCCCCCAAAACCGCTCAACACGATTGATGTGATACACGGTGGCATTGAGGCTTTGTTACAAGCGAATCGAAATATGGGGCTGGCTTTATCACCTGATGAAGTTGATTATTTGTTACATCATTTTAGGAGCGTGCAGCGTAATCCGACTGATGTCGAATTGATGATGTTCGCCCAAGCCAATTCCGAACATTGCCGCCACAAAATATTTAACGCAGACTGGATTGTAGATGGCAAGCCGCAGGATAAATCGCTATTTGCTATGATACGTAACACGCATCAAATGCATCCGCAGGGCACTCTGGTGGCCTATGCCGACAATGCCAGCGTGATAGAAGGGGCGAAAATAAACCGTTTTTATCCCGGCAATCAGCAAACCTATGGTTACGCCGAAGAAGAAACACATGTATTGATGAAGGTGGAAACGCACAACCATCCGACCGCGATTTCACCGTTCCCAGGAGCTGCAACCGGAGTCGGTGGTGAAATTCGCGATGAAGGCGCTACGGGCCGAGGTGCTAAGCCAAAGGCGGGGTTATGCGGTTTCTCGGTATCCAATCTGAATATTAATGGGTTTGTACAGCCGTGGGAGTACGATGGAAGTGATAATCAAACAACCTACGGCAAGCCCGGGCGCATTGCATCGGCGCTCCAGATTATGCTGGAAGGTCCGATTGGCGGAGCAGCATTCAACAATGAATTCGGTCGCCCCAATTTAGCAGGTTATTTTCGTACTTTTGAAGAGCGCCTGGGCGGAGAAATGCGTGGTTATCACAAGCCAATCATGCTGGCGGGCGGTATCGGACAGATTTCAGGTGTACACGTGCGTAAGGAGAAATTCCCTGCAGGTACTTTGCTGATTCAACTGGGCGGGCCGGGTATGTTGATCGGTCTGGGCGGTGGCGCGGCTTCCAGCATGGATACCGGCAGCAATGCCGAAGCATTGGATTTTGATTCGGTGCAGCGTGGTAATCCGGAAATGCAACGACGCGCGCAGGAAGTGATAGACCGATGCTGGCAACTACAACGAAGCGGTGTCGAGAATCCAATTTTATTCATCCATGATGTGGGTGCAGGAGGTTTATCCAATGCGTTTCCGGAATTGGTGCACGACTCCGGCTGCGGTGGACGTTTCAATTTGCGCGATGTGCCTTGCGAAGAAACCAGTTTGTCACCGATGCAGATTTGGAGTAACGAAGCCCAGGAACGTTATGTTTTGGCAATAAAACCGGAGTCTTTAGCGTTGTTCCAAAGTATTTGTGCGCGTGAACGTTGTCCATTTGCGGTAGTGGGTGAAGCCACGAGTGACGGGCAGTTGGTGGTAACCGATGCGCAGTCTTCCACTGCGCCAGTCGATATGCCGCTGCAGGTGCTGCTTGGCAAGCCGCCGAAAATGATGCGGGACGTTACTCACAGTAACCGGGTACTTCCGGTACTTGATTGGCGGGACGTAAGTTTGACCGAAGCTGTCTATCGGGTATTGCATTTACCTGCGGTGGCCGATAAAACTTTTTTAATTACTATCGGTGATCGCAGTGTCGGTGGTTTATCGATGCGTGATCAGATGGTTGGTCCGTGGCAGATTCCGGTTGCTGATGTTGCGGTAACCAGCATGGGATATCAAACCTATTTAGGTGAGGCATTTGCCATTGGCGAACGCACGCCTTTAGCTTTGATAGATTTCAAGGCAGCCGCACGCATGGCGGTAGGCGAAGCGATTACCAATATTGCCGCAGCATCAATCGGCAATCTCGAAAAGATTAAATTATCGGCGAATTGGATGGCTGCAGCCGGGCACGCAGGTGAAGACGCCGGATTGTACGACGCAGTGCATACCATCGGCATGGAATTGTGTCCGCAACTGGGTATCAGCATACCGGTTGGAAAAGATTCGATGTCGATGAAAACCACTTGGGAAGAATCGGAAGTGCGCAAGGATGTTACGGCGCCACTATCGCTGATTATCACCGCTTTTGCAACAGTGATGGATGTGCGCAAAACCCTGACACCTCAATTGCGTACTGATTATGGTGACACCGAACTCATTCTGATTGATTTGGGACAAGGGCAAAATCGATTGGGCGGTTCAGCATTGGCTCAGGTGTATAAGCAGATTGGCAATGTTGTGCCAAATATTGATGGTGCAATGGGTGCGCAGCACTTGAAGAAGTTCTTTAGTGCGATTCAACAGCTTAATGAAATGGGCCAACTGCTTGCATATCACGATCGTTCCGATGGCGGTTTATTCGTGACATTATGTGAAATGGCATTTGCCGGGCATACCGGTCTGACCGTGAATCTGGATCAGTTGTGTTTTGATTCGCATAGCTGTGATATCGATGGATCGGAATTACAGCCTGAGCAATTGCGTGGACGTTTTCTGGAACGTCTTTTAACGGTGCTTTTCAATGAAGAGTTGGGCGCTGTGATTCAAATCGAAACCAGGCGGCGCCAGGAAGTATTGCAGGTGCTAGCAGAAGCCGGATTGCGTGATGTCAGTTTTATCATCGGCCAGTTAAATAAAACCGATGAAGTTCGCCTGATGCGTAATAATAAACCAGTGCTGGCAGAGAAACGGGTAGATTTACAGCGCGCTTGGTCGGAGACTACGTACCAAATGCAAAAATTGCGTGATAATCCGGATTGCGCACGACAGGAATACGATCGGATCCTTCATACTGCCGATCCAGGACTCCAGGTCGAGCTGTGCTTTGATGCCAGTGATGATATTGCCGTGCCCTATATTCAAACCGGGGTGCGTCCGCGTATGGCCATATTGCGCGAGCAAGGCGTGAATGGGCATGTGGAAATGGCGGCGGCTTTCGACCGTGCTGGCTTTAGCGCAATCGATGTGCATATGAGCGATATCCTGTCAGGTCAATTGTCTCTAAAAGATTTTGTGGGATTGGCTGCCTGTGGCGGCTTTTCTTATGGTGATGTGCTGGGTGCGGGCGAAGGCTGGGCCAAATCGATTTTATTTAACTCACGCGCACGCGAAGAATTCGAAGCATTCTTTCACCGTAGCGACACATTTGCACTGGGTGTATGCAACGGTTGTCAAATGATGAGTAATTTACATGAGATTATTCCCGGTGCCGAAGCTTGGCCCCGTTTTAAACGCAATCTGTCGGAGCAATTTGAGGCACGTTTTGTCATGGTGGAAATACAACACGGCCCATCGTTATTTTTTGATGGCATGGCCGGGAGCCGAATGCCGATCACGGTGGCACATGGCGAGGGCAAGATTGAGCTATGCTCCGGTCAATCCGACAAAATTGCGTCACTGGTAACCATGCGATTTGTGGATAATCACGGACAAATAACCGAGCAGTATCCTTATAATCCGAACGGATCGCTTCAAGGGATCACCGGATTGACTACACCGGATGGGCGATTTAATGTGTTGATGCCGCACCCGGAACGGGTATTTCGAGTGACGCAGCATTCCTGGTATCCCGGTATTCGTTCTGATTGGGGAGAAGATGGGCCTTGGATGCGTTTATTCCGGAATGCACGCAAATGGATTGGATAACTCACTATTTTATGGATCTGTTAACAGGATAATCAAAAAAATGACAAATTTTAATGTAAGCCGCTGTAGCAGAGTTATTAGCGTCATTCTTATGCTGCTGGGGTTGTGCGTAAATAATGCAACGGCAACCATCATTCCGGCAAAAAAACCGGCATCTAAAGACTGCGTCCCCTTGGGGGATTGGGTTGTTCCGGGTTTGGGTAAAGCTTCACAGCAGGAAATCATCGCGCGCGCGGCGAAGGCATCGGTGGTGCTGTTGGGCGAAACACATGTCAATGCGGATCATCACCGCTGGCAGTTGCAAACACTGGTGGCTTTGCACGGTGTGCATCCCAATATGGTGATCGGATTCGAAATGTTTCCGCGTCGCGTGCAAGCAGCATTGGATAAATGGATTGCAGGTAAATTAAGTGAAAAGGAATTTCTTCGTGCAGCTGAATGGGATCGGGTGTGGAATACCGATGCCAATCTTTATTTACCGTTGTTTCATTTTGCGCGTATGAATCGTATCCCAATGGTCGCCTTGAATATTGAAACAAAACTGCGTCACCAGGTGGCTGAAAAAGGCTTTTATGGCGTACCCATGGAGGAGCGGGAAGGATTGACGCGCCCGGCGGAGCCCAGTCAAGCATATATTGATTATTTATTGCCGATTTATAAGCAACATGATCGTAAGGACAAGAAAGCAGGAGAAATTACGCAAGATGATTCGGATTTCCGGCGTTTTATCGGTGGACAGCAATTGTGGGATCGAGCCATGGCACAGATACTGCAGCAAGCCGTAACAAAATCTACCAATTCGGAGCAGCCGCTGGTCGTGGGTGTCATGGGTTCGGGTCATGTATTGCATGGTTTTGGGGTAGCGCATCAATTACATGACTTAGGTATTCAAAACGTTGTGGCATTGCTGCCGTGGGATAGCAGTAAATCTTGCCAGCATTTAGTTAAAGGGGTGGCCGATGCCGTTTTTGGCGTAATGCCGCATGTTTCTGAATCTTTCAGGCCACAATTCCAGCGTCTGGGGATCCGCTACGAAATGGGGCGGGGCGGGGCCGTGGTACTGCAAGTGGAAAAAAACAGCATTGCCGAAGTCGCAGAACTCATGGTTTCGGATGTGATTCTGGAAATGGCTGGTGTGCCGATCAAAATTACCGAAGATGTGATCAATGTCGTGAAACGGCAAGCGCCCGGAACCTGGTTGCCGATTAAAATAAAACGAGATGATATAGAAATGCTGATTATCGCCAAATTCCCGGCCTTGAGTCTTTAATTATTTTTATTTCAATCTATGACAGTGGATAGTTTAATCAGAAGTTGTTGTTTATTTTTGTTTTCTTGTCTGGTGTCGGAACAGATTCTATCGGCACCCGTACCGATCAAGTTTAATGACGTCGAATACGATATCACGGTAAAAATTGATCCCGGGAATCGTACCATTGAAGGGAAAAGCCTGATTACCGTCCATAGACCAAGAGAGTTGCAATTGATGCTGGGAGCGGAATACGAAGTGACTCAGGCGGAGTTTAATGATGGACCATTGGGCATTGGCCGTGAGCAAGCCAACCAAGCACATGTTTGGAACATTCCGTTTCATTTCAGGCATCAAATCCAGTTTCTGATACGGTGGAAAGGGACATTGGCCGCATTGGATACTTCTTTGGATCATCAGCAGACATTGGGCAGGCCGGTCGCAGCAAGTGGTGAATCCGGTGCGTTCCTGCCGGATGGATCGAATTGGTATCCGCGCATAGCCGGGCATTTAGCACGGTATAAGGTCAGTATCGAACTACCGTCCGGTCAGAAGGGCTTGGTGGCAGGTCGGCTGGTGAAGGAAAGTGAGTCGGAGCAAAGCTATCACGCTTCCTTTGAATTCTCTCATCCGGCCGAAGGAATTGATCTGATGGCTGGGCCGTATGCGATCGAAACACAGATGCACCAAAGCATACATCATCAACCGATTCAGCTGCGCACCTATTTCCATCCACAAATTAGTAACTTATCAAAGGATTATCTAGATGCGGTGAAGCGTTATTTGAACCTTTACGAATCCTGGATCGGTGCGTATCCCTATAGGGAATTTAGCGTGGTTTCGAGCCCGACGCCAACCGGATTTGGCATGCCTACATTGACTTATCTTGGCATTGATGTGTTGCAATTGCCGTTTATCCGCGATACTTCACTCGGCCATGAAGTGTTGCACAATTGGTGGGGCAATGGAGTTTATCCGGATTATGCGAGCGGCAACTGGTCGGAAGGCCTGACCACGTTCATGGCCGATTATGCCTATAAAGAACAAGAGAGCACAGAAGCTGCACGTGAAATGAGACTGGGGTGGGTGCGTGATTTTGCCGCCTTGCAACCAGGCCAGGATGTGCCATTGACCGCGTTTACTTCACGCATGCACGGCGGTGCGTCTAAGGTTGTCGGTTATAACAAAGCCGCAATGTTTTTCTTTATGTTGCGCGATCATTTGGGTGACGCGGTTTTTCAGCGCGGTATTCAGGGATTGTGGCGCGTACAGCGTTTCAGAATTA
The DNA here is from genome assembly GCF_001455205.1 of Nitrosomonas ureae. NCBI lineage: Bacteria > Pseudomonadati > Pseudomonadota > Betaproteobacteria > Nitrosomonadales > Nitrosomonadaceae > Nitrosomonas > Nitrosomonas ureae. The sequence continues at coordinate 353,443 of NZ_CP013341.1, read as the reverse complement.
CATCATGGCAAGAGCTGCAAAAAATGTTTGAGATGATTTCAGGGCAGAATCTGCAGCTATTCTTTTCTCAATGGGTGGAACGCACCGGCGCACCGGCTATCATGATTAGCCATGTAAAAAATATAGCGACGGATTCCGACTATGAATTATCAATTGCTTTGAAACAATCCGAGCCGGTATATCACTTGCGTGTCCCGGTTGCAATTGAAAGTCCGCAGGGCACAACAACACACATACTGGATTTACAACAAGAGCAACAGCTTTTTAAGCTGAAGCTAGCGGATAAGCCGTTAACGGTTTCACTGGATCCGGATTTGCACCTGTTTCGTCAATTGGCGCCCGGTGAAGCACCGCCAATTCTGCGCGAAGTGATGATTAATGCCGCTACGCGGACAGTTCTATTGCCCTCTGATGCCGGGATTAGAAAAATTGCCGAAACGCTTGCCAGCAAATTGCAAGACCGCAAACCGCAGATTATTACACCGGATGAACCATTTTTCAGTGTACCTGTGCTGGTTATCGGTTTGGATTCGGAAGTCGATGCCTGGCTTGCTGCTGAACAATTACCTGCCAAACCGGATGAAATCAACAGCAAAGGCACCGCACAAGTTTGGACTTTGGCTCGCGCGAAGGGAGCTTCCATGACGGTTATTGCCGCAAAGGATGCTGCATCACTTGAAGCTCTGATCCGTCCGTTGCCGCATTACGGCCGACAAAGCTACCTTGCGTTTGATGGCCGACAGGTGATAGAGAAAGGTGTTTGGCCAACGCAGGTACAAAAAATAGTAGTTAAATAATATGTGTATTGAGCCCTGCAATCAATAATGGGCCGCTTGCGACCGACTAAAATATTGTCATGCTGTCGGAGGGGGCAATTTTTCGGGTTGGGCCGATAGCGGCGCTGTATCAGTTTTATCATCAAACCATCGGTACAACATTGGCATGACTACCATGGTCATCATAGTTGCTGTCGTTAGTCCGAATATGACCACGATAGCCAAGGGTTTTTGTACTTCAGAACCCAACCCTGTAGCTGCTAGAAACGGTGCTAAGCCTAAAACAGTTGTGGCTGCCGTCATCATGACAGGGCGGAAGCGCTGCGCACAGGCTTTTCTGACCGCGTCTTCTACAGTTAAGCCTTTATTTCGCAATTCCCGTATAAAAGAAATAATGACCACGCCATTCAGAATCGATGTTCCCCATACGGCTATAAAACCTACCGATGCCGGTACCGATAGGTATTGACCGGTAACAAAAAGCCCGACAACTCCGCCGACAGATGCAAAGGGTAATACCAAATAGATCAAAATGGCCTGCTTGACCGAATTGAATAACATGAACAGCAAGAAGAAAATAGCTGCCAGCGTAACAGGAACGATTATTGAAAGTGTTGCCATCGCACGCTGCATATTTTCAAATTGTCCACCCCAGACAAAATAATAGCCTGAAGGTAGTTTGATTTCCTTGGCGGTACGCTCCTGCAGTTCTTCCACAAATCCACCCATATCGCGCCCATGCACATTAACGCCAATCACAACGCGTCGCTTGGCGAATTCACGCGAGATAATCGCCGGGCCATCGATCACTTTTATTTCTGCTACGGCACTGAGCGGTACCAGCATGCCGCCTTGTGCCATGCCATTCTGTACGTTTGTATTGCCAGGTCTTAACAGGAGATCTTTGATGGCTTCTACATCAATGCGGAATGCTTCAGGAAATCTTAAAAGCAAATTGAAGCGACGTTCACCTTCAAAAACCTGGGTGACAAATTTACCACCAACCGCTGTGGCAATTAATTCGTTGACATCTGAAACATTGATGCCATGCCGTGCTATGGCCCGCCGATCAATGTTGATTGTCAATTCTTGTTGGCCGGATAACCGTTCAATACGGATATCTCTGGCACCTGCTGTGGATTTGACAATGCGCGCTACTTGCTCGGATAACAAACGCAATTGCTCCAGGTCATCGCCAAAAATTTTAATGGCCACTTGCGAACGTACCCCGGTTACCATCTCATCCACCCGTTGTTCAATTGGTTGCGACAGGACAACATTCACACCGGGTAATACCTCTAATACTTTGCGGATATCCTCCTCGATTTCTATTTGGGTCCGGCCTGATCCTTCCAAATCCAGGTCGGCAATCGGATCGGATTCATTTTGCGACGCGGGATCCGCGGGAGTATTACCGCGACCCAGTTTGGACACGACACTTTTGACTCCTGGTACCGCGGCAATTAACTGCATTGCTTCGGTTTCAATCTTGATAGCTTCATCCAAGGAAATGGAAGGTGCGCGGATAATTACCGGTGTTATAGCACCTTCCTTCATAATCGGGATGAAAGAGGTACCTAGGAAGGGAAACAACGCAAAAGCAAATATCAGTGAACTGATTGCGATAATCATTGTTTTTTTCTGATTGCGCATGGCTAGATCAAAGAAACGAAGGTAACTGTTTTTCAAGACAGCGACAATTTTTGTGTCCTGTTCGCTTCCCCCTTGTAGAAGATAATCACTCAATACAGGTGATAGTAGCAATGACACAAAGAGAGACACCAATAGGGCAATGGCAATTGTCATAGCTAATGGACTGAACGTTTTTCCCTCCATACCTTCGAGTGTTATCAAGGGCAGGAAAACCAGAATCGTGACAAACACGCCAAAAATAACCGGAGTGCCGACTTCAGCAACGGCATTAACAATAACATCAAACTTGGATTGACCGGTGCCTTTTGCCTCGCCCAGGCGTTGGTAAATGTTTTCAACCACTACCACGGTGGGGTCAACCATCATGCCTAATGCGATGGTTAATCCGCCTAATGACATCAAGTTGGCAGGCATGTCGTTGTAATTCATTATCATGAATGTAATCAGTGGCGTGATAATCAGGGTAAAACAAACGACGATGCTGGTACGAATGGTTCCCAGGAAAATCGATAGTACAACGATAACCAGAATCAGGGATTCCATCAAGGTGCTTTGTACTGTAGATAGCGCACCATCCACTAGATCGGTGCGATCATAAAATGGCACGATCTGCAAACCATTCGGCAATATTCCACGTTCGTTGATTTCAGCAACTTTTTCCTTGATTCGACCGACAATCTCCTTGGCATTGCCGCCACGCAGCATCATCACGATACCCGCAACCGATTCGGTGTAGCCGTTTTTGATGCTGGCACCCTGGCGAACTTCGCCGCCAAAAGTGACTTCGCCGATATCGCGCACATAAATCGGTACGCCATTCATTTCCCTGAGTACGATATTGCGAATGTCATCCAGACTAGCAATCAAGCCCACGCCACGGATCAGGTATTGCTCATAATGCAATGCCAGTATATTTCCGCTGGCATTGGCATTATTGCTGGCCAGAGCACGATCCACATCTGTGAGTGTCAGGTCGTAATGCCGCAATTTGTTGGGATCAGCATAAACCTGATATTCCTTGACGTGCCCGCCCATTGAGTTGATTTCCGCGATACCGCGAACTGATCGTAATAAGGGACGCACTATCCAGTCCTGAACGGTGCGGCGTTCGGTGAGTTCTTCAACCGTGAGAGCGCGTTTACCATCGTCCGGATGCTCGATGGTATATTGATAAACTTCGCCCAATCCAGTGGAAACCGGTCCAAGTACAGGTGTAATGCCGGGTATTAAGCGCGGGGTAACATCAATAATGCGCTCCATGACTAACTGGCGCGCGAAAAATACATCCGTTTTGTCAGTAAAAACCAAGGTAATCAGCGATAATCCGCTTTTATTCATTGAGCGCATCTCGACCAATCCCGGCAAACCGGTCATGGCAATCTCGACCGGTACCGTAACCAACCGTTCCATTTCTTCCGGGCTGCGGCCAATGGCGACCGTAGCGACTTGTACTTGAATATTGGTGACATCAGGAAAAGCATCTACCGACAGGTTTTTTGCGGCAAATCCACCGGCGACACACAACATCAAACCGATTATCAATACCAGCAAACGCTGGTTTAATGCCGCACGAACAATAGCAGCCATCATGATTACTCCAATTCAGCCAGCTTGCGCTCGCTATCCAGATGAAAGGCGCCTTCCATTACAATGCGTTGATCAATTGTAAGTCCATCAAGCACGGGCCGGAAATCGGCCACTTCAGGGCCCAGTTCGACAGGAACGCGTTGAAATTGGTTATCGCTGATGGCGACAAAAACATAATCCTGGTTTAATTCCCGTACAATCGCTGCTTCCGGGACAACCAGGGTTTTGTGTTGTGTATCAGTGATGTGCATATTGGCCAACATATCCGGCTTCAATTTCCGTTCCGGATTTTCCACCATTACGCGGGTCATCACGGTACGGGTCAGGCGATTAACCGTATCCGAGACAAATATTATGATGCCATCAAAATCAGTACCGCCTATCGCGGGCACGTTGATTTCTACATGTTGTTCCAATCGTACGTCGCGTGCAATTTGCTCAGGTACATCGCCAACGACCCAGACGTAAGAGAGATCAGCAATCTGAAAGAGTGGGTCAGCAGGTTGTACAACTTGGCCTACAATCACATTACGTGCAATGACGTAGCCTTCCCGGGTGGCTTTGATGTCGAGCCACGGAAGAATTTTTCCTTTTTTGGATAATTCCTTTATTTCGGACTCATTCATGCCAAACAGTCTTAATTGATCGCTGGCTGCGCCCCATTCAGCCTGAGCAATTTCCAGTTCGGATTGGCGTCGTTCCACTTCGGCAACCGGGATAGCATCGGCGGCTAATAAATGATGCGCGCGATCAAGCGATTTTTGAGTGACTACGACACGCGAGGCGGCGCGGAGGTAAGCTAATTGCGATTGCGTTAAATCCGGACTGGTGATGCGAGCCAGCGGTTGCCCTGCTTTTACATAATCGCCCAGGATGACGAATAAATTAATAATGCGCCCTGTAACGTAAGAACCGATTTGCGATGTTCTCTCTTCATCGACTTGAACCCGGCTGGGTACCAGTATTCTATCAGCGAGATCAATTAAGGATGGGTTGCCGATTTTTAATCGGTCGATCAATTCCGGGCGAACAGTAATGCTATTGATATCGCGTTCTTCTTCGGATTGCTTGGAAACTTGTTCGTCGGATGTACTGCCGCATCCTGCCAGCAGTAGTGTTGCAATAAATAAGAAACTGAAGGTCGAGTAAATAATTTTCATTCTGCAACTAACTCCTTGGGATAATATGCGCGTAAACGATCGATTTCGGCAACCGCTGAGTGGAGTTCAAAGCGGGCTTGCAGGGAGTCAAAAAGAATTCCTCTGAGAATTCGCTGAGAATCTAAAAACTCGATCAAAGTACGTTCACCAAATTTGTAAGCTGCCTCCGCCACTCTCACTGCATTTTCCGCTTCCTTGATTAAACCGCCCTCGAACATCGTTACCCGCTGCTGGGCAATTTGATAAGCCTGCCAAGCTGCTTCGAATAATTGAGCCATTTCGTAACGGCGATATTCGAGCGATTCTCGAATTCGAGCAGAATCGTGGATAGCCGTATCGATTTCACCACGGCGGCGATACCAGATCGGAATTCTGACGCTGAGCCCGGCAGTATTGGAGGTAAATTGTTGATCCTGATAATTGGTGTACATTACATTAACAGATGGCAATATAGAAGCGCGTTCTTGGCTGATCCGCTGTTTGGCACGCGCTTGTTCCGCTTCTAAACGAACTATATCCGGATTGACGATAGGTACTTGGCTGCGTAGCTCTTCCAGTGAAGGAAGATCGATCGGATCCTTTAAGGATCCTTTAATTTGAAAATTTGCGGGTAACGTTCCTCCGGTTAATTGCATCAAAAATACTTTCGCACGTTCTGCATTAAGTTTTGCCGCTTCCTTGCGATTGGCCGCGCTTTGTAATTCAGTTTCTGCACGTATGAGTTCAAAGCGGGCAAGCTCGCCGCGTTCGACGTTGACTGCAATGCGTTGTCGTACAGTGTTTATCAAATCGTAAATATTTTGCTCCAAGGCGGCCTGATCTTGTCGCAACAATAACTCATAGGCACGAACACGCAATAGTGCGGATAAATCGGTACTGACTTGAGTCAAGCTAGCTCTGCTGGCATCGACGATGGCTTCCGATGCAGCGATACGCGCACTTCGCATAAAAGGATTTTCAATCGGCTGGATAACTGTAATCGAGCGTTGATCATTAGCTGGCCCTGTCAGGTTTTCCGGCAATCGTCGATCCATGGGGCCCATCATGAACATGACTTCCGGGTTGAGATACGCGGTAGCGGCAATTACTCCACCTTTGGCCATACCAACTTGTGATCGCGCTGCGAGCACCAGACCGTTGGCTTGTAAACCTAATCGTTGTAGTTCCTCAATCGTATAAAGTACAACCGGCCCTTGTGCTTCTCCAGTCGGCATAGGCACTTGCGATCTTGGTAATTCGCTCTTAAATGGCGCCATAGATGGAGATAATTCATGCGCAGAAGGGGATGAATGCTCAGGTTGTCTTAATGAATCCGCTCCAATTGGAAGCGGAGCCATGGGTTGTGCTAAGGTTATCGAAGAAAATATTAAGTTTATACTGAGTAAAAAAAGGTTAACTTGGGAAATTCGCATAGAATCCTTTAATTTAATCTTGTCAGGGGGTATTTAAGAAGGAAATTCTGATTAATCCTTTGACAGATGCAAAGCTAAGAGCAATTTAATCACGATTCACTTAAATTTATTACAATTATTTCACAGGTTATTTACATCGAAATTGATTCGCAATAGCTCAATCTTATATGAAATATATAATGAGCTAATATAAAAATTAGCCATTAATAAAGTCGCATTTTATTACTTTAAAGAAACTGTAGTAAGCTGATTTTTCAGTTGTGCGTGATTTAAACAGAGCATTCCTGAATGCTTGCTGAACAGATAGTAAATTTGGATAAATAAATGTTGCCCAATTATTTTTTACAGTGGATCAAACTATTCCTGCTGGTATGCAGTGTGGTGGCAGTAGTTTGGCTGCTGGCAGGAGTCTTGCTAAGACTGTATGAATTTCGTGATAATGATCCTGACCGTGGTGCTATTTCGAGCGGTACCGATAAATTTGGCGATCAATTTTTTCAAACCATTTACCTTGATCAAGGTTGGTCGGCATCTGACAGCTTATGGTTTTATAATACAACGCAAGGCTCTAATTTATTACCCTACAGTTTTTTTCTGGTACTCGAGCAACCTGATTCATCTGATTTATTTCGCGATAATCAAAATATTGATCGCTATGGTTATCTGCCGCAACGCCCAACCATAAGCAATCCGGATGGTTTGCCAGTTGGCATGGTGCGAGATGAATACCAAAGCCAAGCATTTATGGGATTTACATGCGCAGCCTGCCATACGACTCAACTCAATTATCAAGGTGTAGGTATCCGCATTGATGGTGGTCCGGCAAATGCGGATATGGAAACTTTTATGATTGATTTGGCAGATGCATTGTATGCCACCCTGAAGAATTCGGAAAAACGTGATCGCTTTGTTGTTAACGTATTGGAGAAAGGTCAATATAAGAATCAGGAGGATGTATTAATTGATCTTAAAAAATACGCACAGCGAATCAAAACTTATACCATCATCAATGTTCCCAGAGATACCACCCGACCATTAACTCGCTACGGCTATGCACGACTGGATGCATTTGGGAGAATCTATAATCGTGTGCTTGAGCATATTATGGGCGCACAACAATTACGTGAATTGCTCACCGAGATTCTGACCACGGAGGAATTGGCTGAGATAATGTCAAATGTGGAACCCGTTCTCAGCAGTACAAATCGCGATCATATTATTGAAAGGATTCAAATATATTTGACTAGCAAGCAGATCATCCAGCTGCGTAACAGAATCTATAATCCAGCCGATGCACCGGTTAGTTATCCGTTTCTGTGGGATATACCACAACATGACTACGTTCAATGGAATGGTAGAGTCGATAACAGCGGATTAGGCCCTATGGCCAGGAATGCGGGCCAAATGATTGGCGTATTTGGCACGCTGGATTGGCAGGAAAGAGATGGCTTCACGTTGTCTTCAGTTATTGGCGGACAAGGATTTGGCCCAAAACATATTGATTTCCAATCCTCTATCGATATTCGAAATTTGCGCCGGGTGGAGAAGCATCTACGTAAACTGACCTCGCCGCAATGGCCTGAACATATTTTACCTAAGATCGATAGAGCGCGAATGGTTAATGGTGCGAAGCTATTTTCCCAATATTGCGCATCATGTCATGGACACATTGATCGCATCGATCCGGATCGTCGTGTTGTGGCTAAAATGATCGATACTTCGTCTATTGGAACGGATTCCAAGATGGCTACTAACGGTATTGAGTATGCCGGCTATAGCGGTATTTTGCGGAATCAATATGTCGGTGTCAGTACAGGTAATCTTTTGCTGCAACGCCAAGCGCCAGCGGCGGCGTTATTAACTTCCGCTACGCGCAATGTAGTCACGACGCCTGATCGAGACAAATGGTTTGTACGCAGATGGGTTGAACGATCGTTGGATTTTGCGTATACATTTTTTGATAACGAAGTGCAATCTTCCTTGAAACACGGCAATTATACTCCCGATACCAGCGACAATCCTTTTGCTTCAATCCTGGCTTACAAAGCTCGTCCGCTCAATGGCATCTGGGCGACCGCTCCTTATTTGCATAATGGCTCTGTTCCAACTTTGTATGATTTGCTTCTTCCCAAACGTCGGCCTGGTGACCCTGTCGAAGGAGAATATCGTCCTGATGAATTTATGGTGGGATCGCGCGAGTTTGATCCAGTAAAAGTTGGATTAAAATCGACCGATTATGATGGCTTTCTGTTTCGCACGCATATTTGGGGTAACAATAATGGCGGTCACGAGTTCGCCTCGGGAAGAATGCCTCAGCCTGATGGGATGTTCCTTCCAGCCTTGACCAAAAAGCAACGACTCGATCTTGTTGAATATCTTAAATCGCTTTGAAGTGTAAGCGTAAATGAGCAAATAATGTGTACCTACTAAGATTAAGCGGCAACTAATACCCGTTATTCTTAAATCTTATTTTCCATTGATGCAGTAACAGCGCCAGGGTGAATCTTTTTACAGACCATGCCACCTCCTTTTCTTCAGGAGATTCTTCCAAATAAATGACTTTACCGGTTGGAATTATCCTGAGCTGATTATTGTAAGCAAAATCCATTATAAATTGATACATAACTGGATTGATATCTTTTAGTGCGGTTTTTACATGGACGCCTATCTTTCCTTCATGTATGACAGGCTGAGCATATTCCGAATATTCCCAACGGTTATTGCGATTATGGACGGCAAGTGCACCGCAAAGGCGTTCCGACCAATCACTTGGGCGGAATGGGCGACCTTCCATGGTGATTCCCAGAATTAGTAATTCTTCATATTTGATTTTCATGAGTGCAGTAGCAGTCCGGAAGATAAAAATACTATGCAATCGATCTTTGTTGATTTGTGATGAGGGGTGCTGGAGTAATAATTTTTTCAGTATCCCAGGATTTCATCGTTAGATTTTGTTTTCACTTGAATTTATGCTGTTATATATCGGCGAAGGCTGAAAAAAATGAATAGAATTTTGAATAAAGCTTAAAAATTAGTCTCTTGGAAAAAGAGAAACCCGCTGGAGCGGGTTTCTCTGGGCAACACTTAAGTTTCTGGATTATGCAACTGTTTTTTGCATTCGGCGTCGATTAGCAAAACCGAGTAAGCCGAGACCAACAAGTAACATGGCATAAGTTTCTGGTTCTGGTACGGGCGCTGCGATATCACTAAGTTTTAAATAATCAAAACCATAAAAATCAGTGGAGTTGTTGCGATCGATGGTAATAACCAGCTCACCTGTAGCGTTGATCGAATCAATCACCGAACCAGTTAGTGTATAAAAATGGATAAGTGTATTCGGGAATCCATCATTGTAAGCAAAGTTTTGTGTAATGCCGTTAAATGTAGTGATTACTGAACCGAATGTCGAAGCTTGGAAGTCGGCCATGTCGATCTCCAGATGACCGACTGCCCAACTATTGCCTAATCCTGTGAAACTGAACGTGGCTACGGTTTCAGATCCATGCGGACTGAAGCCGGGTTGAGCAGTGCTATAGGTATCGGTGTATTGTGTGCCATCGGTCGCCACCATTTCTGCCGCACTGCGGCCATCATAGTTTGCCGTGAAGCCATTGAATGAGTGCTGGCAGTTGTCACAAATGCCAGCGCCATAACCATCATTGTCACCAATTTGCCAGGAAGCCGCTGCAACTGGCCCGCTCATCAGCGCAAGTAAACTCATCATAGATATAATACGCATTATAAAACCTCCCATAAGAAGAAAAATTACATTAAAGTTTGTTAATTTCATCTACACGTGTCAATAATATGCTCTGTTTACCTGCAGCGGTTTTAATGGGGCTGCGTGTTTGCAGAGAGAAATGGAATTGATGTGTAGTGACTTGCAGATAATTTGTTTTTCTTGGTTATTTTTAAATTTACATAAGAAATAACTCTGCATAGCCGTATGTAAGATAAACTGAGAATCTCTCGAAAGTAATAGGAGATAGTTCCTTTTTTTTCGGTACATACGTACTATGTTTTTAGTTTGAGCGATAGGATATATGCCCTTTTGCGCGAGCAATATCGATATAGGAAGTTTTCGCGTCGCAATGAATGGTGCGATTTTTAAATTCCTATAGGTTAATTCCCGGTTCCCTAGGACGAGAGTCGACTAATAATCAGAAGAGTAAAGAGTCTGCAATGAGAAGATGATACTGTTAAGAATGAAGTTTGCAGCGGTAGGAAATGCTTAACTTAAGCTAATATCCAAACCTTGTTTGATAATAAAGTTTCTGTCATGTTGCTAGTGTCTAGACATCCTCTTCAGGTTCCGGGTCTTCTCTCGACGGTGCCTGAAATGTTGTCACAGATTTTTCTATTGTATTTGCATTGCCGGGAATTTTGGGCGTTTTGCACTGTACATCAGCATTCTGTGCGCGATGCCGCAAAGCATGATCCATTAATACCAGGGCGAGCATGGCTTCGATAATCGGGGTAGCGCGGATGCCAACGCAAGGGTCATGACGGCCGTGCGTTTCGACGATGACCGGATTACCGTTCTTGTCAATTGAATGTCGTCCGAGACGAATGCTGGATGTTGGTTTGATCGCAATGTGAATCGTGATGTCCTGGCCGGTTGAAATACCGCCGAGGATGCCGCCGGCATTATTACTTAAAAAGCCATTCGGTGTCATCTCATCCGAATGCTCGGTGCCTCTTTGTGTTACGCTGGAAAAACCTGCGCCGATTTCAACGCCTTTTACTGCATTGATGCTCATCATGGCGTAGGCGATTTCCGCATCCAATCGATCATATACCGGTTCGCCCCAGCCGACTGGCACACCCTGTGCCACTACGCTGATTTTGGCACCCACCGAATCGCCGGATTTACGCAACTGATCCATGAACGTTTCCAATTGATCGACATAGTTGCTGTCTGCAACAAAGAAGGGATTCTGCCTGATATCTTCCCAGCATTTGAATGGAATTTCGATGGATCCCAGCTGCGCCATATAGCCGCGGATCATAATACTATACTTCTCGTGCAGCCATTTTTTTGCAATCGCACCGGCTGCAACACGCACTGCAGTCTCACGCGCCGATGCGCGACCACCGCCACGATAATCGCGGATGCCGTATTTCTGCCAGTAGGTATAGTCCGCATGGCCGGGACGGAAAGTGTCCATGATCTTACTATAATCCTTGCTGCGCTGATCTTCATTTCGTATCAGTAAAGCAATGGGTGTACCCGTAGTTTGTCCTTCAAACACGCCGGATAGAATTTCTACTGTGTCGGATTCACGTCGTTGCGTGACATGACGCGACGTGCCGGGTTTACGCCGGTCCAATTCAAGTTGTATCTCTTCGGTGCTGATAGTTAAACCTGGTGGGCATCCATCCACAATACAACCAATTGCTGCGCCGTGAGATTCACCAAATGAGGTAATAGTAAAAAGCGTACCGAATGTATTGCCAGACATATTATTGCTATTTTGTATTTAGGATGATGATGCGAGTCTATCATATGTATCTCGGCTTTTTTCTCTGAAAAAGTTTCTGAGTTTGGCCTATTGGCCGATGTATACAAGTCATCAAGCTTAGCTTGAAGCATATCAAGAATGAAATTCATTTGTCATGCTATCTCTTACGCTAGAATGCGGATTATTGGCCGGTGCGAACATCATTCTCTGTACGAATTTTCAAAGGCTCTAGCCTGCCGAGGCTGCACAGCAGAAAATCCAGATATTATAAGGAATGCATAACAGAAAACTTTCCCGGTTCATGGCAAATGCCATGAGGATATTCATGTCCTAGAAAAGCATATCTTTACAAATATTAAGAAGAAATTGCTAACCGATTTTTGTTGGTTTTGAATCTATGAATAGGCCAATTTTAGAAAGCTGCATTAAGTAAGGTGTTCGCCGTCGAAGGCCGTCAAGGTTTTCGCGACTTTTTGTAGAAAATTACTCTGTTGAGAGAACATTCAGAAACTGTCCGCCCCATAGCAGTTTTTTGTCTACTTTGATGAATTCAGCTTCTTCACACACGCCCTCCCAATGTCGTTTGATTGGATAAATTATCTTTTCAAAGATGGCTCGTGCTTGTATTTCGGAAAGCAGAAAGTTATAAACGGTCTCTAAGCGGGATTTTAACTGGTTAAGTTTATTGTTACCGGATATGAGCATAGCCTGTGAGGCTTCATTACCAGGTCGGCGTTTTGGGCAGATATCATAAGCTGGCGTAAGAGTCAGCTCTTTGCCATTCCAGGATGCGGCATGATTTCGTGCATGATCATCAGTGTTACCACAAAGAATGTTAAAGACGAGCCGTGAAAACAGTTCATCAAGTGTCGCTTTCGGATCAGTAAAACGATGACTGATAATTTCCGAAAATTTTACATAGCGATACCATGCAAATCTATTCGCTCCTTAAGACACAGTTAATCAATGAAACTTTATTCTTGATATCGGATTCAAGTCGATTGTTCGTAAACGTAACCAAAAAATTTCTATAAAGTTAATGCAATAGTTTTATCCATCTCAATTTGCTACTACACTGATGAATCGTGTCAACGTAAAGATAATGGAATCGTTATTAAGACGTTTCGTTCATAGTTTTTTTATCAGTTTGCCAGTCATTAAAGCCATGTTGACTGGTAACTGACTCTTACCAGTACGCATCTGCATTCAAATAACCATGCGTACTGGTTTTTTCTTATGAGCAAAGTTACCAGACAAAAAGTACACTTGCCTCTCAGCAGGTTACTTACAACTCTGCCTACTTTTAAAATATCAAGAAAGTCAAATAAGCCTGATTCAAGCGAAGCAATTCAATTTCTGATTAAGTAATAGCTCAAATCGCTAACCTGTCTTTCCGGTGAGTTTTTGTGATTATTTTTGATCTGACTTTCTTATATCAACCTTACACAAACTTATAAAATGAAAAAGTGCCTAGATAATTATATCTAGGCGTTTGATTTTATTAGTTACGAGGGTAGAGTTTGAATCTACGACCTTCGAGTTATGGGCCCGAAAAATAACGTATTCCTCTGTGTTGATTGAAATTCTTGAATCACTTCGGGTTATATTCGCCGTCGCTTGCGGCGTAGAATTTGTGGATGAGCAAATATATTCATAAGAGCCGCAATGTTACGGTTTTGATGCATTACTTAGTATTTTTGGCCGAATATAGTCGGGTAATCTTTGATGAGCAGATTGATGCTGTTCTCAAGGTGGTTTGCCTTGGGTTGCAGAACGCTATCAAGTGAAGTTTTTAGAGATTGGTACGGATAAGGATCATATTCATTTTTTGGTACAGTCAGTACCGACATATTGCGTGACCAAGCTTGTTGCGCTCATTAAGAGCATAACCACACGAGAAATTTTCAGGCGATGTTCCCAAGTTAGGAAGAAACTCTGGGGTGGAGAGTTTTGGACTGATGGTTATTTTGCAAGTACAGTTGGCAAGCATAGAAATGAACAAATGATTGGCAAGTATGTACAAAATCAAGGTAAAACGTATCAGAAGCTACACTCGGATTATCCGCTTGCGTTGTTCTAAGCAAAAATACCCCGCTGCTTGCGGCGGGGTGCTTTATTGGACTAACAAAATAGTACTTGAATTTAAGGTATAAATTTTATTTACGAAAAAAGTGCATCTTAGAGGTATTGATGCGCAGCAGTTAAAAATGATGATTGAAGCGCCAAATGTTCGATTTTATTTAGACACACTTAATTAACCTGCAGATTTAAGTAATCTTTTGTTTTTATAGTCTTCTAAGTATATTACCGAACTTTTATTTCGACTATTTTTCAGAGTTTCTTTAATACTTGAGAATCCATATGATTCATAATTAAATGAGTGATTTTTTTCATTAAAAACTTTAATGAGGTAATCTTCTTTATTTCCAGCCATTCCATTTGCTAGTGCATATTTCCAAATATAGTTAAAAATTCCATTTGGAGAAAACTCCGATTCAGTAATTTTTGATAGATCAATCAAGGTGTTATATATTTGCAAATTCGTTTTGCGATTAATGAATGTAACAAGTGTTCGCATTTTTATTACCACTCCAAAGATAAATTATCAGAAACTATTATTTCGTTACTCATTAAAATATCATGTGGATAGCAATTAGAATTTAATAACAAACACATTCTTCCTGGCTATTTCAAATCATTTCGGGTGATTTGCTTTTGGCAAATTTGCCAGATGTAAATAATTGAATAAAGTCCCCGCTGCAATCATAAAATCTTACTTATGTTTTCTACCGCACAGATAGCCTTTAAATTACTAGGCATTATTAAAAATAGCTTGGTTTGTGATTTTAAATATAATTTAAATTATGGAGATACTGATATGAAAATATTCAATTTAATATTGATGATAACTGTGAGTTTGATTTTTTCTACACCTTTAATGTCTGCTGCTGAGCAGGTCGCGGACTTTCCATCTGAAAAAAATCGAGAAATAGGAAATGTAAAAGACAGAATACAGATTTTGGAAGGACGTCTAAATTGTATGCAAAAAACAAATGATTTTGAATCTTTGAAGACTTGCAATCAAGCAGCAGCTCAAAAGTTAGATGCTTTGGAAACTAAAATTGATGCACAAGAACGTAAAATAAAACAAGCTAATAACAAAACCAAGCAGCCTGATAATAAAGCTTCCGATAACAAACAGCCCAATAACAAGAAACCAGAAACTAATAATAAGCCCAATTGATTAGTTGCAAAAGCATTTGAAAACTGACCAGCATTAATGCTGGTTTTTTTCATTCAACTTGGTAAAAGTTTCAGAAATCCTGCTCTAAATTGCTTAATGTAAATTAACTCTCTGAATTAATATAGCTTTTGAGATATTATTTTTAACATAAATAAGATCTCATCGTTATGAGAGGCGTTTTGTTCATAGATTCATCTGCTAATGAGTTCTCTTAGCCATGTTAACTGGATGACTTATAGCTCGTGCGTACCCATGCGAATTCGCCAGCCATGCGTACTGGTTTTTTCTTAATGGAAGGGTAACAATATCGTAGAAAATTAAATTAGTATTTGAGGAGTAACCAGAGAGACATTAACTAATCTCCCTGGCTATTTCATAAAGCGTGATGTTGTGCCTTAGCTTTATCGGCAAATTAAAAAGTAACTGTAGTAAAAAAATAAAAATTTCATAACTAACTGCTTAATGGTGGTTTTTTATTGATTAGTATTGATGTAATTTTCCTACATGATGGTTACTTCAAAATATAAAATAAAAATGGCTTACAATAAATTAACTGTAAGCCATTGTTTTATTTGGTTGCGGGGGCAGGATTTGAACCTACGACCTTCGGGTTATGAGCCCGACGAGCTGCCAGACTGCTCCACCCCGCGTCAGGAGCGGGATTATAGCACGAGCAATCATATACCGGTCAATCAACATCTTTATTCTATACTTTTATCGACGCACAATACTCAACATTGTGAGAAATGGTTATTCCATTTCGTTTGTTTATGGCGCTGCCAAGCAATTTCTTTTCTGAGCGCTGAATTAATGACCTGGAGAACATTGCCAACATTTGCCGGTCTTTCCTGTTGTTTAACATTTCCGGTTAAACGCGCTTGCGGCAACTGACCCCGCTGATAATAAGACCATATCTCAGCTGCATAATCTGAGTGCGCCAATTCCGGTGCAAATCGACTGAAATAAGTTGTTAAGTTATCGATATCACGTTTTATCATGATACGCGCTTGGTGATTTCCGGTAGCACTCACAGCCTGCGGCAGATCAATAATCACTGGCCCTTGATTGTCAATCAATACGTTGTAAGGTGAAAGATCTCCATGCACAATTCCGACGCATAGCATTTGCACAATCTGATCAATCAGGATTTTGTGATAGGTACGTGCCTGCTTGGGTGTCAGCATTAATTCACTCAATCGTGGCGCTGCATTTCCTTCAGAATCCGTAATCAACTCCATCAGCAGGACCCCGGCAAAGAAATTATAGAATTTTGGTGCGCGAATTCCGATCCTTTCAAGTCGGCATAACATGTCAACCTCGGTGCTTTGCCAAGCTTCTTCACGCATGTTTCGGCCATAATGGCTGCCTCTTTCCATCGCGCGGGCGCGCCGACTGTTTTTAATCTTACGTCCCTCTGTATAACTGGAGCGCTGATGGAAATTACGCTTATTGCTATCTTTGTAAACTTTTGCGCAACGGATATCGCATCCACTGCTTACCATATAAATCATGGCTTCTTTTCCGCTCATAAGCTGACAGATTACGCTGTCAATCAGGCCTTCTTCAATTAATGGCTCGAGTCTTGCGGGTATTTTCATAGGGCATTATGCAAGCGTATAAAATATTCTTATACGCTTTTCATCCTCCTGTAATTGTATTGTAAAAAAATGCTTGCAAATCTTTTGGGATATTCGTTAGCTATGCCACCCGGAATAACTACGTTCCGATAATTGTAGAAAGATTGATTGCTTTTTGGAATGTGACAAATTGTCGCGCGACAATTTGTCACATCAGGGTTTTACAATCGAAACAGAAGCTTTTTTGCGGGTTATACATTTCAGATGTCTGATCCAGGCCGTATGGCCATGACAAATCGTCTAAAATGCAAACTTATTGGCTTGTCTCCCTATCATTATCAAGCCTGGCGTAATAGCCCAGGTTTTACTACGCACCATCTGATGGAAGGAATGTTATGCAATCGGAAGAAGATCTGTTTACACACCAAGATACCCTAGCCAACTTACATGAAAATTTACCGCTGACAGAAAAGTTACGCTTCTTGCACCAGACCATACGCCAGGATTTTCCCTTTATTGATCGACTGGCAATTGCTTTATTTGATGAAAAAACCGAGATGCTCAAGACCTATACGCATAGCACCGAAGGCAGTGAGAATCCAGTGTCTACCTATGAGGCACCGTTGAGTGCAGCGCCGTCATTATTGACTATTATTGAGCATCGCCGCCCGCGGCTAGTACAAGATCTCAATATTTTTTCCCACGGCACCCATGAGCATACCAAGCGAGTAGCCGCGACGGGATACAAATCCAGCTATACTATGCCGCTTTATCAAAATAGCGTTTTTATGGGGTTTCTTTTTTTTAATTCGCTGCAGGAACATCCATTTACCCCCCAAACGCTGCGCCAGATCGATATTTACGGTCATTTAATCGCATTGATGGTTATCAGTGAATTGACTGCGATCCGCACCTTGTTGGCTGCAGTACGAGCGGCTCGAAGTATGACGCATTATCGTGATCTTGAAACCGGCTCGCATATCGACCGAACGGCCCACTATGCACGCTTGATTGCGCGTGAACTCGCATCCCGTTATGGCATTACTGATGAACAGATCGAACACATATTCCTGTTTTCTCCCATGCACGATGTGGGTAAGATTGGAATTCCCGATAATATTCTGCGTAAGCCAAGCAAGTTAGATGCAGCAGAATTTGATATCATGAAAACGCATCCGGTAAAGGGGCGTGAAATTATCGATGCCGTGTTGGATGACTTTGGATTGAGCGCATTTGGTCACACCGACATCCTGCGAAACATTGCTGAATATCATCATGAGGCGGTGGATGGCAGTGGTTATCCCAATGGTTTAAAAGGTGAAGAAATTCCGATAGAAGCGCGCATCAGCGCTGTTGCGGATGTATTTGATGCATTGACTTCGCGCCGCTCGTACAAAGCACCATGGAGTAATGAAGAAGCTTTTGCGGTACTGCGGCAAATGTCCAATTCCAAACTGGATTGGGATTGCGTTGAAGCATTGCTCAATAATGCTGACAAGGTTCTGGAAATACAACATCGCTTCCGCGATAACAATCTGATCTAGGGTCTGTTGACGTTTTGAGATAAGTATTTAATAGATAGAAACAAACTCGTAATATTGGGGTTCCCATACCACCAACAAAACGAGTTTGCGATGCCCCGATTGATGCTCAGTGATGAGTTCTGGTCGAAGCTGGAGAAGATTCTGCTTCAAGAAGCGATATATAACAAGCGCAATCTGCGCATGACAGTAGAAGGTATGCTGTATCGAATGCGGGTTGGCTGCCCGTGGCGAGATTTGCCTGAGGCATTTGGAAGCTGGAATTCCATCTACAAAAGATTCAATGCGTGGTCATTAAGCAGCAAATGGTTAAGGATTTTCAAGGCGTTGTCTATTGATCCGGATTGTGAATGGGAATTTATTGATGGCAGCTATGTTAAAGCGCACCAGCATAGTGCAGGCGCAGCGGACAAGGAACCACAGGCGATCGGGAAAAGCCGCGCAGGCAATACCACAAAGATTCACCTGGCGGTTGATAGTTATGGTTTACCAGCCGATTTTGAAATCACCGGTGGAGAAGTCAATGACTGTTCTATAGCACCTGATTTGATTGCCAAACTGCCTGACGCGAAAGCGATTGTTGCGGACAAAGGCTATGACAGCGAATGTATACGAGGACAGATAACGAAGAAAGGGGCTCGAGCTGTGATACCGAGAAAGCGCAACTCGTTGAAGGGCAACGCAGATATGGACTGGGGTTTGTATGGATACCGACATTTGGTGGAAAATGCTTTTGCCCGGCTAAAGCAGTATCGGGCAGTAGCGACACGATACGACAAACTGAAGAGAAATTTTGAGAGTATGGTAGCCATGGCATGTGGATATCTGTGGCTACCTATGTGAAATGTCAACAGACCCTAGAAATCCAGAGAGCCAAAGCTTATTCGCCAAGTTTATCCCTATTAATCCAATGCTGTACCACCAGGCTTCCCACCATATCCCCCTCCACGTTGACCGCAGTACGCAGCGTATCGAGTATCCGGTCAACGGGCAGCAATATCGCGATCGCTTCAACCGGCAATCCAACAGATTGCAGTACCACCACCATCGTTACCATACCCGCACTTGGAATACCCGGTGCACCAATTGCCGCCAGCATGGCAGTTACAAATACAATCAACTGTTGCGAAAAGCTGAGCTCAATTCCTACCAGATTAGCGATAAACAATGCTGCAACCGCTTCATACAGCGCGGTACCATCCATATTCATCGTCGCGCCCAGCGGAATCACGAACCCGGCCACATCGCGTTTGACATGCAAATGCTGTTCAGCGCAACGTAACGTAACCGGCAGTGTCGCAGCACTGGAGCTGGTTGCAAAAGCAGTGATTAACGCTTCGCGTGCACCCAGCCAGAATTTAAGTGGCGTCATACCCGTAGTCAGATAAAGAATCATTGGCAGCACCACCAATCCATGCAGCAAAGTAGTTCCTAATACTATTGCCACAAACTTAATCATCGTTAACAACAAACCGGGATTTTGCGCAACCACTAACTGCAACACCAGAGCCATGATGCCAAGTGGTGCCAGACGCATAATCCAACCCACTAACATCATGATTAATTCCAGGAATTCCTGCATTAATGTCAGAATGTTGCGATAACGTTCCCCACCCACTACCAAGGCAATGCCCAATAATAAAGCAAATATCACTACCGCCAGCACATTGCCTTGCGCTAAGGCAGCGATCGGGTTCTGAAACAGCGAGCGCAGGAATTGTGCAAAAAAATCAGGTAGCGACATTTGTGTCGCGTGAAAACCCTGCATTGCATCCTGAAACATCGTAATTTGTAATTCGCCGCCAGGCTGCAATAAGTTAGCGGAAATCAATCCCAATATCGCCGCAAGCATCATCGTAGAAATAAAGAAAATCAACGCTATTTGCCATACGCGATTCATTTCTCGATGGGAACGTAAATTGGCCACGCCGACAACGATCGATGTAAACACCAGTGGAATCAATACCATCCGCAATAAATCAGTAAATAAGGTGCCGGCCAGCTTTGCGATGTATAGCCCACTTTGTACAATCACCGATTGTTGCTCCAGCACTGCAAGCCAGAAACCCAGCAATGCACCGGTAACAACACCGAGCAAGATTTGATTATTCAATGATATTGCGCGCATGGAGTGATTACACCCAGTCCTTGCCGATCAAAAAATCCGTATATAGTTTTTCCTCAGCGCTGCCTGCCATAGGTCTCCAGTCATAGCGCCATTTCACAATCGGGGGCAAAGACATCAGAATGGATTCAGTACGACCTCCTGTTTGTAAACCAAATAAAGTTCCACGATCCCATACCAGATTAAACTCCACATAACGGCCGCGGCGATAAGCCTGAAAATCGCGTTCGTTTTCGCCGTAGGGCGTATCTTTACGTTTCTCCAGTATGGGACGATAGGCGTTGAGGAAGTTTTCACTCACATTGCGAATGAGTTTAAAACAGGAATCAAAGTCAGGTTGATTCAAATCATCGAAGAATACACCCCCGATACCACGTGGCTCTTTGCGATGTTTCAAGTAAAAGTACTCATCGCACCATTTTTTAAAGCGCGGATAATAATCATCGCCAAAAGGTTGCAATGCATGTTTGCAAGTTTGATGAAAATGAATCGCATCTTCTTCATACCCATAATAAGGTGTCAAATCCATACCACCGCCAAACCACCAAACGGGTTCCGCGCCCTCCTTGCGTGCTTCGAAATAGCGTACATTCATATGCACGGTTGGCGCATAAGGATTGCGCGGGTGCAACACCAATGATACGCCCATCGCTTCAAACGAGCGGCCTGCTAATTCGGGACGAGCGGCGGTAGCTGATGCAGGTAATCCGGCTCCATAGACATGGGAAAAATTGACGCCACCGCGCTCCAATACATTTCCTTCTTCAATGACACTGCTCATCCCACCACCGCCTTCCGGACGATCCCACTGATCTTGTTTGAACGTTTTACCGTCCACCTGCTCCAGCCCGCTAACGATACTGTGTTGCAAATTAATAAGAAATTCTTTGATTCGTGACGTGTTCATGCAAGCTCCTGATTTTACTTTGTTGGTCTGATCAAAATTCGTATGTTCCGGACATTATTTTATTTTGAAAGCTTTAGACTAACAGACACAATCCGCCGGCCCAGAAAGATGTTAAGAAGCGGTAAATTAAGTGATTATTACATCAAAAAAATAATTCAATGTTTCTGTATTGATATCCCTGCTAGCAAAACAACCTTGTTGTTAGGTAAAAATCGTAACACGATTAACTGCCCGTATGGCATTTTCAGGCAGTAATTTATCGTTGCCGGGCAGCCCTTAAGAATAAGTTGTTAGGTAGAGTGGAAGTGGGTAAAGCCGCCACTGCCCAAGGCGGCATTGGCAATAAACTTGCAATTAATATTAGGATGTCTGAAAGTCGTTATCGATTGAAACAGTAACGCCGGAGATATAAAAAGAAACCCAGCACACCTATAAGGAAGAGAAGACGATGTGCTGGGTAGGGGTGCGTGAGGGCTTATTTTCACGCAATTAGGAGCCAAAAATGAAACAAGCATGAGTATAGTATCTGATAATTTATTTTATTGCAAATAATTCTCATTACCATTATTAAATGAAACTTCAATTCTTAACAAAATGGGATGGAATTTTCATAAACCAGAGGTTGTAGTAGTATGAAAACATTTAATTTTCATTAGAATTAGAGCTTAATATTTAATTTTCTCCAAGTTACTATGCGTATGTTTTATTAATAAAATTGATAACGTTACAAGGGAAGTTATAAGTATTTATAGTGGCTCAGGAAATAAGCGCAAAGTAAAAAGAGTCATTAGAAATTTTAAGAATACAAAAATACAAAGGCGAAGAATAAAGAAACGAAGACAAAGCCTATTGACGCAATGTATTATTCAATGAACACCGGTATTTAAATCATCAGTATTTCAGTAGTGCAAATGTTAAAAGGGGTAAAAATGGATTTTATTGATCAGCTCAGAGAATTGGGTTTAAGAATTGCAAAAATTAAAGACACGATTCAAACAGAGGAAGCAACGAAGAACGCAATGATCATGCCTTTCATCCAGATTCTCGGATACAACGTTTTTGATCCCTTGGAGGTTACTCCTGAAATCGTGGCGGATGTGGGAATGAAAAAAGGTGAAAAAGTTGACTATGCAATTTTAATGGATGGGAAACCTATCATCCTGTTCGAATGCAAGCGTAGTGGCGGTGATCTAAGTATTAATCATGCAATCCCAGTTATTTAGATACTTTCATGTAACAGATGCTCGTTTTGGTGTTTTAACGAATGGATTGGTCTATAAATTCTTCACTGACCTCGAACATGCTAACAAGATGGATGAAAGACCATTCTTTGAATTCAATATATTAGATTTTAAAGAGCATCATGTCGAAGAATTAAAGAAATTTACTAAGTCTTCATTTGATATTGATCAGATTCTAACTACAGCAAGCTACCTTAAATACACTCGAGCAGTAATGAATCTACTTTCTGGATGGATGAAAACCCCATCAGAGGATCTGGTCAGAATAATTTGTGGCGAGGTACATAATGGAAAAAGGTTTACCCCCGCATTAAAGGAACAATTTACACAGATAACCAAGGATGCATTTAATGAGTTGGTAGCTGAAAAAATTACTGAACGATTAAGAATGGCGATGGAGCCCTCCCAGAATACAAAACCGAACCTAGTTCCTGAACAGGAATCTGATGTGATTCAGACATCACCAGAGGAATTGGAGAGCTTTCACATTATTAGAGCAATTCTTTGTGAAACCATTGATCCCGACAGAATTGTTATGAGGGATGCGAAGAGTTACTGCGCGATTCTATTCGATGACAATAACCGCAAACCTATTTGTAGATTGAGAATGAATAATCCCTCCAAATTAGCATTGGGGTTATTTGACGAGAAGGACGAAAAAATAGTTTCTTTAAAGACCACATCAGAAATTTACAAATTTTCCACTCAAATAAAAAAAGCAGTAACTTTATATTTGAGCAGCGAATAATCCAAATATAACGAATGGCAAGAAGTAAATGACTATGTAACTCCTGACATGAAACCATTGGAATAAACCTAGAACTAACAGTGTTCCGGAAATTGTATCTCTGCGTAATGTGGCCTACAACGATGTTGTCTTGGAAATCAATCGGCCGGATACTCTTATTCCTCTGTCCCCATTACAAAAATTACTTAGGTACTGACTGAAATGAATTGATTAGAGCGCCGCATGCACCCATAAAAACAGCGCATTTAGTAGCAATAAATGCGCCGCTGAACTGAGAAGTATTGGCTTAACCCAGTTATCTTTGCGCCTGAAAGAACAAAGATAACTGGAAGATCCAGCTAAATTATATGGAGATAGCTAGCATCTGGGCTAATGATGCTTTAAATCGATCTATCAATCTGTACGCTAGCACACATAAATAATAACGAGTGGATTGAAACAAATTGTTCGTGCGGCTGAGCGGATACTTGCCCTGGTAAAGAAAAAGGGGGAACATCAACGTCCCTATCACTCATTGGTGAGTAAGCGCACAGATATAAATGCTTAAAGTTAAGATAATAGATTTCCTTTAAATTACTGGAAAACTATTATGTATGCAATTTCTCTTGCAGAAACAAAACCATTACATGCAGAAACCACTCCTCCCACACCTGTGCCTCCGGAAATTATACCGCCCCAAGAACAACCTCCAGAAATAATTCCCCCCGAATATGACCCATCGCCAGAAATTCCTCCGCAACCTATTTCTCCCGAGCGAATTCCTCCCGAGAGAGATCCGGCGCGGCAATTTCCTCAAAAATAAAATTCAAGGAGGCGTTCGTGTTTTGATAATTTGTTTCGATGTTTTTTATAGCATTCACCTGATATCTGACCATTGATAAGTATCCTAACGTACAGATGCTTAACTTTATATCAAGCATTCTTATACATACATTCCATTGAATGTTAATGGAGTATTATTATGGTTAAATTATTAATTTATCTACTATTGGCGGATTTCTGTTTGTTAGTGCGCATGCGTTTTTTTGAGATCCTTCTCAAACGCAGAACAATTCACCTGACAGGATAAATTCGCCCAATAAGGTTCAACAAGATAATTCTTCCGATAAAAAAGATAATGTTACACACAAAATTACGAGAAGAATGATGTTGAGATGGTGCCTAATCCGGAGCAAATGAACGATCAACGAAGGGATCCTGCACCCTTGAAATAACATTTTTCTGTGTTCCGCTCCGGCGGATTTGTGTTTATTTCAAAGCGTGATATCGTACATACATATTTAATATGTGAGTAATTGCATCACCATTATTTGTCATAAAGGAGAATTACTATGTTTCAAAAAAATAATTTTATACGGATGTGGACGTATATGATCGGCGTAGTATGTCTGTTGGCCAATGGTCTGGCCCTGGCTCAAAGTGATAGATCCAGCGTTATCCTGGAGAATGAAGCCGTGCAAAGATCCATTGATTCGCGAATTGGAAATAATCCTTCCGGAAGCGACCCCAATGATTCGACAGGATTACCTGCACCCGGACGCCCTTTTAATCCCCCTGGTATCAATGCTCCGCAACCATCCGGTTTCAATATCGACCGTCCCACGAGCCTACATTCACCCAATCCGTCAGCATTCAATCCCGGCAGCCCTTCTGGAGCCAATCAGGTTTATCCATAGTTTCATTTGACGATGGGAAGAAATTATTTCCCACAAAAATCAGTTTAATCCCAAGTCTGTAGGCAATTTTCCATTAGCTTGATGCAACTATAACCCGTTCCGGCGGGTTTGTTGAGCTATTTAATCGTAACAGGGCAAGCATTACGTCACCCGAGCTCCACCCATACCGGCTGATGATCCGAAGCTGCTGTTTCAGCATCAATGCCATGTATTTTGACGTGCTTTACTAATCCATCGGTAATCAGCACAAAGTCATAGCATTCTGCCCGGTCGACGAAGTCTACCGGGTGAATGCCGACGGTGGGTGCATGGGTTATGCCAGGATTCAGTACCGACCAGGTATCGTGAAAGTTTGGGGTGTCATTGTTGAATGGTGCGAGAATCTGTGCGAGTTCTGGCGCTGTGGCCGGGAAGTTGAGATCGCCGCACAATATTGCTTCCATCGGTCGGGGAAAGACTTCGAAAGATCCGCCCCGCTCTCCGGTTAGAAATTTTCGTTGCGATAGGGTATGCGCCTCACGATGCAAGTGGCGGATAGCATCTATCTGGACTTGGCGTTGATGGTGCGAGTAGTACTCGAGATGTGTCGTCATCACGCGCAACAGACCGGCCTCCGTTGTTGTAATGACCGCTTCCACCAGTACACGCTGCATGCTGGGTGTGGTTAATTCCGCTTGCCACGGCAACAGATGCCGCCAAATCTGACCGACAGGCAAGCGGGTGAATATGGCGTTGCCAAACTGACTGCGTCCACCAGAGCTGTCCGGTACATCGGTGGCTGCGCCATAGATTGCAGTATAGCCGGGCAATTGTGCTGAAAGTTCGGCAACCTGATTCTCGCCCCGGCTGCCCGGCAGGCCGGGGAAATTAACCGCGACTTCCTGCAGGCAAATGACATCAAATTCGCCTATCTGGCGGATTGTCCGGATGATGCGTGCAAGATCGACTCGTCCATCCATGCCACGTCCCCATTGGATGTTCCAGCTCAATAGTTTCATGATTTTTCTCCTTGTACACATTGTTGGACCGATAACTATGCTCGTCCTGATGGAAATATGCCAATGATCCTATTGATATTTTAATCGGATTGATCTGCGATTTGCACCCTTTGCAGCAACGGATATGGATCAATCGGAATGCGGCTGAGCTTAAATTTTATCCTGGCCTGTTACTACTGCGAGTTCAGAGTAAGCGCTTTATAAGTAGTTGGGATAAAACTCGTGCTTGATCCGATCGGCGTAATCGATCAAATTCTTTTTTGCCAGCCCGTATTCTTTAAGCGGCGATTCGATGAGGCAACCGATGTGTACGCCATTAAAGCAATTTAAACAGATGATTTCAATTAGCAAGTAAAAACGAGAGCATAAGCCCCCGTTTTAGTTAAAATCTGAATCTGATTTAAATTGCTGATTCTTTTCTGCGCCGTGCCATGAATCCCAGCAACCCTAGACCAGCCAAAAGCATTGCGTAGGTTTGTGGTTCGGGTATCGGCGCTGTTGGGTATTCAACTATTAATCCTCCCCAATACGACAATTCCTCCACATCATTCCATCTGCCTATGCCTACCCAGAACTGAAGCACCTCCTCATTTGCCCCAACCATGTCTGGTAGCGGTATTATTCCATCTCCACCGTATGTATCATTAGGTTCTACTGATGCCCAATTTGTGTATGACCAAGGTTCTCCTGTTACCCATTGCCAATTACTCCCCGGTTCAGGGCTACCTACTGGTTGAAATCCACCAAGAAAGAAAGTATCGAGTTCAGATGGCCCTCCTAGAGCGTTAATAATGAAGGAGTTCTCTGCGGCCGATGTAATGGTTGCTAAATGACCATTTACTCCTAGATATACAGAGTTCTCTGCCATAATTTTTGCCTCGCCCCATGTTATTCCCTCAGGGAAAGGTATTGCATCGTAGTAGTGTCCATTTGATTTCCATTGAACTGGCGAGGCTTGTGCCATGCTAACAACACCAGAAACCAGAACCATAAGCCCTAGCGCAAATCCATCTATTATGATCTTATTCATCGTAACTTCTCCTTGTATTTGTAGCCATTTTAGGAACCTAAGCCCCCGTTCTGAATTAATCTAAGTTAATTATTAGAATTGAATTATCCTCTCTAGCCAATAGATTAATTACTATAGTCAATATATTATTTCTTATGTGTCTCGGTTTGATGTAAATCAATAAGAGGCTAAATAGTATGAGTTTTTTAGCTGTTGTGATTATTGACCGACGTGAAGAAACTGATTACTTGCTAGTTTGGAAAGAATGAGTGAGAAATCGATTGATTAAGGATAAATGAGTAAATTTGCAGCGCTTTGCAGCAACGGATATGGATCAATCGGAATGCGGCTGAGCTTAAATTTTATCCTGGCCTGTTACTACTGCGAGTTCAGAGTAAGCGCTTTATAAGTTGGGATAAAACTCGTGCTTGATCCGATCGGCGTATTCGATCAAATTCTTTTTTGCTAACCCGTATTCTTTAAGTGGCGATTCGATGGGGCAACCGATGATATTGATGAGGAGTCCGAATGCGGATGCATCGAGTGTTGTGGGTTGATCGCCCAGGAAATATTTTTTGTTATCTAGCGTTGCAGATAATGCATCGATATCTTGCTTGCCTAGCGCGAATATTTCGTCTGGCTGGTGTCTGCCGGTACCATGACCGTAAATTTGTCGCTGGATTTTACGGCGTGTGCGATGAGCGACAATATCCTTGATAACAGGCGGTAATCCCCCGAAAATTGCCTGCTTGTTGATTTGCCAGTTTTCGTCCGTGTATTGCCAACGCGAATAAAGTGCGGCCCAGAACAGATGCTCTTCGAGTAAGCGCTGCATAGCAACCGATATTGCCAGTTCGGCATTGTTCAATGCTTTATCCAGATCCTTATAAGAAGATTTTAAATAAGTGATGATGAAACGCGAATCTCCAATAATTCTGCCGCTGTCTTCAATGTAGGGCAGTTTTCCTTTGGGCGCTCCTAGAGGCAATACAGGTACAATCTGATAATCAATTTCAGCCATTCGCAAGTAAGTTTCTATTTTGCAGCAGAAAGGACTTAAATTCGGGATACCCCAAGTACGTTCAAATTGATAAAGCTTTAGCATATCTTCAGCCTTCAGTGTGATTAATCGAGTGTTTGCTTGTATAATGCAAGTAACTTTATCGCATAAACTTGTTAATAGCAAGTGACTGTAAGGGTATTGCGTAATTCACTTTTTTATATCATAGAGATTAATGACCGATGGTTGATCCTGACGAACAAAACCACGAACGATCTTGTTGTCCGATAGCCTGTGCCCTGGATCATTTAGGGGACAAATGGACTTTGTTGATTATCCGGGACTTATTGTTGGGTAAAAAGCGCTATCAAGAATTTCTGGGATCACCCGAGCAAATTGCTACCAACATATTGGCGAATCGGCTTAAGAAACTGGAAGCTGCCGGTTTTTTAACGCAGCAGATATACCAGAAAAACCCGGTACGATACGAATATGTGCTGACAAAAAAGGGGGAGGATCTAAGACAGGTATTGCAAGCGCTAGTGGAATGGGGAAAAACATACTATCCAGGCACAGAAGTTTTTAAACCGTATGGGTGAAATAGTAGTTTTCCATCTTGGCGAGCGCCCCGTAATAAATTCCGGAGCGCTCAGTAAAAGAAATTATGCAATGGATTCCGGTTTCTCTCCGGTCTCACGGTTTTGCGTCGCGGCAATGTTGCTTTCTAATGTCATAACCCGTAATTCCAATCTTGCAATTAATGCTTTGGTCTCAGGAGATTCCATCGGAGCGTGCGGTTTAGGCGCAGAGCTTTGAATTTCCAAAGCCTCGACGCGCGTTTGTAGCTGCTCCGGAAGTTTTTCTGTTTCCGGGCCTGCAAGGTGTGTAAATTCCACGCTATCTTCATAAGGCTCACGTGTGGTGCCGGTTGCCTTGATAATGGCACCTGCGATCAAACCGCCAACAATCGCGATGATAAGCGTTATCATGATGCCATTAAACTGTCCGATTGCGATGCCGGGAACAACCAGGAACGCACTGAGGCCACCTAATAATCCGGGCATTCCGTGCAAATTATGCACACCGCAGGTATCCACGATTTTAAATTTCGATTCCAATAACGGTTGCAAAAACACATAGCCTAGAACAGAAAGTATTCCGGCGAGCAAACCGATACCGAAAGCGCCGGTAGGCGATACGACATCGCATACGGAACCGATAGCCACGCCCCCGGCCAACGCGGCATTAGCCATATCCACCATGGAGGTTTTGCCGTGATGCAGTTTGGAACTCAGGAAATAAGTGGCGATGGTTGCACCACACAATGCTAACAGGGTATTGGCCACAGTTTGCGGCATGTTCTCTAATGGCACTAACGCAGTGGCAAAGCTTGGCCAAAACAGCCACAGCACCATGGAGCCCAGCATTGCGAATCGATCCGAAGTATGATCCGATTCGATCAGTTTGCTGCGCTGATACTCGGTGGTTAAAACAATGGACATGCTCAATCCGAAATAAGCGCCAAAAGCATGAATGACCATCGAACCGGCGGTATCTTGAAATCCCGTGGTATAGCCGATGGCATCATCGAGCACAATCCATTCGTTCAGAAGATAAAGCGGAACAACTAACAGTGCCAGCAGGGCATATTGAAATACGCGTAAACGGCCCAATACCGCGCCCATGGCGATCAGGGTTGTAGCAACGGACAATTCTGCGAATAACAGCGAATCGAGCGTATGCGGCGATAGCTGGTGTCCGAAAATACCGTTTGCGCGTAACAGAATGTAGAGTGGAAGCCCTACTGCCACAACCAGATAGGTACCGGTTACCGCACCAAAGCCATAACGGCGCACGAATACCATTAGAAAACCGAAACCAATCAATAGCATGGCCAAGATATGAATAATGTAATTATACTGCGCGACAACACGCGCTTCACTTAAAACGGGCGTTTCTGCACTGACTAAGCCGCTGAAACTCAGGAGAAGCATGCCGATTGCTCCTGATAGTATCGGATTAAAGCTTTTATTCATGTGATTTTCCTTATTTTAGTGATTTCTCGGGTTACTCCTCGACGAGATCCAGAGGAAGGGGCATAAGCTATTAAAGCTACAAAACCCCACCGAGAGTGTGAGCTTTAATTACCTTAAAGACAATAGGGATTAGAGAAAAAATTATGAAGTGGACAGACTGCAGAGGATTCCACAATCGTTTGGTGCAGGATGATGCGTTACAGAACCGTGGTTTAGTATAGTCAACAGACCGGGATGTGGTTTTTGGGATCAGGGGCTGGAACTCTGGTTCGCTGGGTTTGAAATGCCGATTTCATTATCTTGCATCATCCGGTGTATCGTAAGGAATGGTGTCGATCGGAGGATTGTGGCTCTGCATGCTGGCGAGACCGACGGATGATTTATTGGCTTAATCACTGATGTATGGGTATGTAGGGGGATAAGTCGAGAATTGAGAATATTGTTGATGAATATATCTTTGTTTCTTTTAATCTCTTTGGGTTCAACTCCTCGCCTTTTGAGGCGAAGGCTGGTTGAAAACAAGTAGATTGAAGAGTGCAGTTAATACCCCGCTGATTGCGGCGGGTGCTTTATTCTATATTGGTAATTCTATGCCTGATCTTTTTCTTTCTCGTGTGCAGCGGGCGGGCCTGTTAGAGGATTTAATTCGGGCGTTGAATAGTGTGACGTGCGAGAGTGCCGCTCACCTAGCGGTAAATAGTACGATGTATCCCGGCTTTTAAAGCTTGAATAGCATCTTCCGTGCTGGTTACGATTTGACGATGCGGACAAAAGATATTTTTAGCCAGTTCACGTTGCGCGTTAAGTTGCTGCACCAATTCAATTTTTTGCCATTCCGGTGTACGAGGTTGTATCCAGGTTTTATCATCTCTTCCGAGTGCATACAGTTTTCGTTCGCTGGTAGCGCAACGGATGCCCTCGTAGCTGACATTGAGTGCGCCTGTCGATGATTTGACGACTAAAGTAAAACGGATTACGCCATCTTCACCGATATTAATGGAAGTCGGATCCACCAAATACTGATTACCGGAGACAACGCCCGCATCGAATTCCATCAGGTTTGTCGCATCGGGGTAAGCAGGGAGTTGTGCCAATTGCTCGACCCACGGCTTGTCGCTTTCAAATTGATCCTTGAATGGCGGCTTGGCACAGGCCAGCAGCAAGAGGCAGAGTAAAATACAAATTCGTTTCATGCGCCGGATAAATCTTTCAACAATGAGGCGCGGATATCGTTGTCGAGTTTGTCAATGGATGCTTGATAGGCGGGATGATCAACACCCAAACTCAAAGCCGCGTCGCGATGAAGCGATTGAATCATCTCGGAAGTGAGCTCAAAGCGAAGAAAATGTACCGCTGATGTTTTTTCGCTATTTTCCCGTTCAAGATCCTCGTCAGCGATTGCATATACCGGTGTATGCTCAGCAATTCTGACCCACACCTTATCTTCTATACCGATCAAATCGGCCAATCTGGCGGCACGTACTGCAGGATCGGGGTATTCAATCAACATCGTGGCCTTCCAGTTATGCCCATCCGGAATCAACGGGGTGTATGTTTCAAGTTCGTGCAGGATTTCATCTTCTTGAAAAATACGCTCCACATACAACATTTCCTGGATTTGATAGCGAATAGTTAAGGCGTCTTCGAAAATAAGGGTGATATTTTCTCCCAGCGGAATTTTTCGCGTTTTTTTATGCGCCATCACCTGGACGCGAAAATCATTGCGGATTTTGGCATATGCTTCCAGTGTCAGTAGATCATCGCGGGTAATTTTAGTCATGTATTTTTCAGTAGGAGTGGATTGGGTAACCGGCGTAAGGTCATCAGCCGATTGGGGTGTGGAGTCAGCATCGTAAGCCATGCGTAACAAAGTTAGCGGGTGGAGTTTTTGTGCCTTGCTTTTACCGATACCTTGCTCGATATGCCGCCCAGCAATGGCGCAATCCGAACTTATGTAATCCGGATCGGAGGCAGCCATTTGTTTGAAAACGGGGCGGCCTATTTTCATCGAATCCGCAAAGTGCTCGCTTTTCACACCCCAGGTTCCATCATGACCCGAGCAGCGTTCGACAGTGTTGATGGTTGTTTCCGGAATAAGCTGCAGTATATCGCGTGTCTTTTTTCCAATGTTTTGTACCCGTTGATGGCAAGGGATATGATAAGCCACGGTGCCGAGGGGTTTCTTGAAATCCGTTTTGAGCAATTTATCCTGATTTCTTAATGCCAAGTATTCAAATGGGTCAAACATTGCAGCGGCGACGGCCTGAACCGTTTCATCCTCTGGAAATAATAGTGGTAATTCCTGTTTGTACATCAAGGTGCAAGAGGGTACCGCGGAGAGAATGGCATATCCTTCCCGGGCTAATTTCAGCAAAGGTGGAATATTTTTATTTTTAAGTTTTTCCACCGTGTCCAAGTCGCCCAGTTCCAGCTTAGGCATCCCACAACACACCTCTTTTTCAACCAGACAGGTGGGAATCTCGTTATGTGCCAGTATTTTTAATAAATCGTGCCCAATACCGGGTTCGTTATAGTTGATGTAACAAGTCGCATAAATGGCAACTTTTCCGGGCGTGCGCGTACCATCAATAACAGGGAAGCTGGGATTGGATTGCGCATTTGAACGAAATTTCCGGGTTGTATACTCCGGTAATTTTCTTTCGGCATGAATTCCCAACACGCTATCCATCAGCTTCCGTGCGGCGGGTGCTTTGTTCACTGCATTAACGGTTTGGACCACGACAGGAATAGTGGCTAATTTACCCATCAGGTCGGTGCTTGACAGCAATTTGTCTCGAAACCCTGCACCCTGGTGCTTATATTTGACTGACTTCGCGCGCAGCATCAAATGCGGGAAATCGATATTCCATTCATGCGGCGGTACATAAGGGCACTTGGTCATAAAGCACATATCGCAGAGATAACAGCGGTCAACCACTTCCCAGAACTGGTTTTTATTGACGCCATCCAATTCACCTGTAGTGCTTTCATCAATCAGATCAAACAGACGTGGAAAGGCCGTGCATAAATTGACGCAACGCCGACATCCGTGGCAAATATCGAAAACCCGCTCCAGTTCCTGGTTCAAGCTGGTTTCGCTATAAAAATCAGGATTTTTCCAATCGATGGGATGGCGCTTGGGTGCTTCGAGACTGCCTTCGCGGGTGGTCATAATAAGTTTGGCATATTAAAAATTTTGAATAAGACGATGCCGGGGTTTAACCAAAAAGTCGATCTGGAAAAATCCCCGGACTTTTAACTACGCAACCATATAATCGTGCGAATTAATCAGCTAAACCATCCAACGCACGCTGGAAGCGATTGGCATGCGAGCGTTCGGCCTTGGCTAGGGTTTCAAACCAGTCGGCGACTTCATCAAACCCTTCGTCGCGAGCTGTTTTTGCCATGCCGGGATACATGTCGGTGTATTCATGTGTTTCTCCCGCAATGGCAGTTTTCAGATTGTCACGAGAAGCGCCAAAGGGCATGCCGGTGGCCGGATCGCCACAATTTTCCAGGTATTCCAGATGGCCGTGGGCATGACCTGTTTCGCCTTCGGCGGTAGAACGAAATACGGCAGCCACGTCATTTTGCCCTTCTACATCCGCTTTAGCTGCGAAGTATAAGTAGCGCCGATTGGCTTGAGATTCTCCGGCAAAAGCGGCTTTCAGATTACCTTCAGTTTTAGATCCTTTAAGTTCCATCATTTTCTCCTTTTTGATTAATATGTAGTTATATTTGATATCGATGAAGAAATGTATTTATGTATTGCACAAAAAAAATCAAGATTAGCTGATAGTTGAAGGTATGAGGTAATAGTTGCAGCACCTTGTCAACATTCTCTTAATCTATTCAGGACATGGTGAGTACGCATAAAATACAAAATCCGATCTGTTCAGGGAGACTATCGAAGGGCTTGTGGATTGTCAACTATCTGCTTGCAGATCCTTTTGAGACGGATAAATTATCCGGTTGATTCGTAATCCGGATTTACGTTATGCATGATTCATCCTGTCGAGTAAAGGCAGTGTAAGAACTTTGCTAATATTCATCGCGAGCTTGCATTGCTGTAAAATCAATTGATTTGATTGCAGCAGATTATTTGCTGTTATGTTTTGATTCCGTGAATTCCGTATTTCATTTTTATCAACAATTCTTTGTTTAATCGCTGCATCATCTAGCGTATGCCCTCACTTCCTTACTGGCGCCTTTCCGGTTTTTATTTCTTCTATTTTGCTTTTATTGGGGCTTTTGC
The DNA here is from genome assembly GCF_001455205.1 of Nitrosomonas ureae. Taxonomy (NCBI): domain Bacteria; kingdom Pseudomonadati; phylum Pseudomonadota; class Betaproteobacteria; order Nitrosomonadales; family Nitrosomonadaceae; genus Nitrosomonas; species Nitrosomonas ureae. The sequence continues at coordinate 319,036 of NZ_CP013341.1, read as the reverse complement.
ACCGTATTGGAGTTTGTATCTCCAGTCATTATCGTTTAGCGCATTGCAAATCGGTATTCTGATGTCCTTACTGTTGGTTACGCGCATCTTTTCTCCAGCTGCCTGGGGATGGTTGGCGGATCATACAGGCAAGCGAGTCTGGGTGGTGCAGATCGCGGCAATAAGCGGCTTTGTGAGTTTCTGCGGTTTTTTTGCAGGCACAGGGTTCGCCTGGATTTTTATCGTCATGTTGTTGATGAGTTTCTTTTGGAGTGCTTCACTGCCATTGATGGAAGCCATTACCTTGTCTCATCTGGGAGATTATACCGATAAGTATGGGCGGATCCGATCCTGGGGGTCGGTTGGATTCGTTGTGGCGGTGATCGGAATGGGTTATCTTTTGGAGGTGGTGGAGATTATCTGGCTGCTTTGGATCCTTTTAGGGCTCAAGCTGGGTATTGTGATTTTTTCTTATCATATTCCTGACAAAGAAATCATGCACTACGCTACCGGATTGCTTTCGATACGGCAGATATGCTTGCGCCCGGAGGTGATGGCATTTTTACTGTCCAGTTTATTAATGCTGTTTGCGCATGGCGCTTATTACACGTTTTTCTCCATTTATCTGGTTGAGCATGGCTATGATAAAGGGTTTGTCGGGTGGTTATGGGCAATTGGCGTGATTTGTGAAATTGGAATTTTTTTTATCATGCCATGGCTGATGCAACGATTTCTGCTAAAGCACATTCTGCTTTTCAGTTTTGCTTGTGCCATACTTCGTTTTGTATTGATAGGCCAATACGTCGAGTGGCCGCTGATTATTGTCATGGCGCAGATTTTACATGCAGCGACCTATGGGGCGCATCATGTCGCAGCCATGATGGTGATTCATCAATTCTTTCAGGGGCGCCATCAAGCCAAAGGTCAGGCGATTTATACCAGTATCGCCTATGGGATGGGCGGAGCTTTGGGGGCGGTGTTCAGCGGTTATACCTGGGATTGGCTGGGAGCGGACAACACCTTTTTTATGAGCGCCGCAGCAGCGCTGGCGGGCATGATTCTAATTGCATGGAAAATGAAGTCATTCAATCATTAACGCGCGATAGTGTGGTTGGTTTGTTGAATCAGTAAACTTTATGGGATAATTACATATTAAGTTCGATTTTATTTTTACTGATGCAAACTTTATACGACAAGCTTTGGAATCAACATATAGTGCACACCGAATCGGATGATCCGGGTAGCATGGCACTGATCTATATTGACCGTCATTTAGTGCATGAAGTGACCAGCCCGCAAGCATTTGAAAGTCTCAGGCTGGCTGGGCGAAAGCCCTGGCGCCTTAACTCCATATTGGCCGTTGCAGATCACAATGTTCCGACCACTGACCGCAGCCAAGGTATTCATGATCCTATTTCCCGCTTACAGGTCGATACACTGGATCAAAATTGCGATGAACTGGGAATTACCGAATTCAAAATGAATGATCTGCGCCAGGGTATCGTACATGTCATTGGTCCTGAGCAAGGCGCGACGCTACCGGGAATGACAGTGGTTTGTGGCGACTCGCACACCAGTACGCATGGCGCATTTGGATGTTTGGCATTCGGTATTGGCACATCAGAGGTCGAGCATGTGCTGGCAACGCAATGTTTGTTGATGAAAAAATCCAAGGCCATGCGCATTTCGGTGGAAGGTGAATTGGGGCTGGGGGTTACTGCCAAAGATATTGCTTTGGCAATTATTGGTAAAATTGGCACTGCGGGTGGAACAGGTTATGCAATCGAATTCACAGGCAGCGCTATCCGCGCGCTATCAATGGAAGGACGAATGACGCTGTGCAATATGGCGATTGAAGCCGGTGCACGTGCAGGAATGGTGGCTGTAGATGATACGACCATCGATTACATTAAAGGACGGCCGTTTGCTCCCAAGAACGAACTATGGGATAGCGCTGTTGCATTTTGGCGTACGCTGCATAGCGATGCCGATGCGGTGTTTGATCGCACAGTGGCATTGGACGCTGCGCAGATCGAGCCGCAAGTGACTTGGGGTACTTCTCCGGAAATGGTGACAACAATCGATGGAGTCGTGCCTGATCCCGCACATGTTCCTGATGAAGTGAAACGACATGATATGCAGCAAGCATTGAATTACATGGGACTCAGTGCCAATACTCCGATCCAACAGATTAACCTGGATAAGATTTTTATCGGTTCTTGCACCAATTCACGTATTGAAGATTTGCGCGCAGCGGCACACATTGTCAAAGGAAAACATATCGCGGCTAATATCAAGCTGGCGCTGGTGGTTCCAGGATCAGGCTTAGTCAAGAAACAGGCCGAGCAAGAAGGATTGGATCAAATTTTTCTCTCGGCTGGATTTGAGTGGCGTGAGCCTGGCTGTTCCATGTGTTTGGCAATGAATGATGATCGCTTAACCGCTGGTGAGCGTTGTGCTTCAACCTCAAATCGAAATTTCGAAGGTCGTCAGGGACCTGGCGGAAGAACGCACTTGGTTAGCCCTGCAATGGCTGCTGCTGCTGCGATTGCAGGACATTTTGTTGATGTGCGTAAACTTAATAACGAGCGATGAACAACAGTTTTTTTGCTGTTCGCAAATCACACCCATAATTCGGTAGCTAAATATAAATTAATGGAAAAGTTCCAAACAATTACTGCGCTGGTGGCACCAATGGATCGCGCTAATGTTGATACGGATGCCATCATTCCGAAGCAGTTTCTCAAATCAATCAAACGCTCGGGTTTTGGTCAAAATTTATTTGATGAATGGCGTTATCTGGATCATGGTGAACCAGGTATGGATTCATCGCAACGTAAACCGAATCCGACGTTTGTATTAAATCAACCCCGCTACCAGGGTGTTCAGATATTGCTGGCGCGTGCAAATTTTGGGTGCGGATCAAGTCGTGAGCATGCTCCTTGGGCGCTCCAGGATTATGGCTTTCGCGTCATTATTGCGCCCAGTTTTGCTGATATCTTTTTTAATAATTGTTACAAGATTGGTTTATTGCCGGTTGTTCTTGACACGGCGGTATTGGACAATTTATTTGAAGAAGTAAAATCAACAGAGGGATATCGGTTGACGGTAGATCTCCGGAATCAAGTCGTAATTACACCCAAAAGAGAAGAATTTACATTCGAAATTGATATTTTTCGTAAACAGTGCTTGCTAAATGGTTTGGATGATATTGGCCTGACTCTGCAGCACGCTGAAAAAATTAGTCAATTTGAGCAGAAACGACGCAATGAACAGCCCTGGCTGTTTATGTGAGTGACCGTTTGATAAGTGGGATAAAATGAAAATTGCTGTGTTGGCGGGCGATGGTATCGGGCCGGAGATTGTTGCTCAGGCTGTTCGTGTATTAAATGCACTCAAAACTGATGGTTTGGGCATTGAACTGGAATACGGATTGATCGGAGGCTGTGCGGTTGATGCCACCGGGGAACCGTATCCTGACGCCACCCATCGCTTAACCAGTCAGGCGGATGCAGTTCTCCTGGGTGCTGTGGGAGGGCCGCAATACGATAATTTGCCGCGCCAGCAGCGCCCTGAGCGTGGTTTGCTTGCGATTCGCAAGAAACTTAATTTATTCGCTAATTTGCGCCCCGCAATGCTTTATCCAGAACTTGCCAATGCTTCCAGTTTGAAATATGACGTGGTTGCGGGTCTCGATATCATGATCGTGCGTGAATTGACCGGCGATATCTACTTTGGTGAACCGCGCGGGATTGAAACCCGCGACGGTGAACGTGTTGGGTTTAATACGATGATTTACAGCGAAAGCGAAATACGACGTATCGCACATGTTGCATTCCAAGCCGCTGTTAAACGTCAGGGTAAATTGTGTTCGGTAGATAAAATGAATGTGTTGGAATGTACGCAATTATGGCGTGATGTGGTTACCGAAGTTGCTAAGGAATATCCGCAGGTTATTTTGTCCCATATGCTGGTTGATAATGCTGCCATGCAATTGGTTCGCAATCCCAAACAATTTGACGTCATGGTCACGGGAAATATGTTTGGCGATATATTGTCTGACGAAGCTTCCATGTTAACCGGATCCATCGGCATGTTACCCTCTGCATCCTTGGATGAAAATAACAAAGGGTTATATGAACCCATTCATGGTTCAGCCCCCGATATCGCCGGAAAAGATATCGCTAATCCGCTTGCAACAATACTATCAGTAGCTATGATGCTGCGCTACACGTTCAATCAGGAAGAGATGGCGAGGCGCATAGAAAATGCGGTTAAGAAAGTTTTGGCGGCGGGTTACAGGACAAAAGATATTGATGAAGCCGGTATGAAATCCGTGGGTACAAAGGCCATGGGGGATATGGTTTTGGCAATGCTGTAATTATATTGGATGACAAATGATTGCATCTTTACGAAATAAAGGTGTAATTAATACACTAATCATTTTGTATCCTTTTATAAAGTAAGTTAATATTTATACGGTTTTTTTTATTTGATTAACGGATTGTCAATTTTAGAAAAAGAGATAAGCAATGAAGCAAGTTGGTTTTGTGGGTTGGCGTGGAATGGTCGGATCTGTGCTAATGCAGAGAATGCGGGAAGAAGAAGATTTTTCTCTGATCGATCCTGTTTTTTTTACAACCTCACAGAAAGGGGGCGTAAGCCCTGAAATTGGCAAAGAAACACCGTCGTTAAAAGATGCTTTTGATATTAATCAACTGAGCGCGATGGATATTATCATTTCCTGTCAGGGTGGGGATTATACACAGAGGATTTTTAAGCAGTTGCGACAATCAGGTTGGCAAGGATATTGGATTGATGCGGCTTCAGCATTGCGTATGGAAAAAGATGCCGTGATTATATTGGATCCGGTCAATAAACCTGTAATTGAGCAGGCGCTTCATGATGGGGTAAAAAATTATATTGGCGGTAATTGTACCGTTAGCTTGATGCTAATGGCGGTTGGCGGTCTTTTTGAGAGAGGTATGGTGGACTGGATGAGCGCCATGACTTATCAAGCTGCATCAGGTGCTGGTGCTAAGAATATGCGCGAACTGCTGCAGCAAATGGGTGAAGCACATCGAGTGGCGAAGGATTTGCTAGATAATCCTGCTTCCAGTATTTTGGATATTGATCGCGAGGTTGCTGGAACATTACGTGATAAAAAATTTCCTACTGAAAATTTTGGCGTTCCACTGGCGGGCAGCCTGATCCCCTGGATCGACAAGGAAGTCGCTAATGGACAAAGCCGGGAAGAATGGAAGGGGCAGGCGGAAACCAACAAAATTCTTGGAACGAGCGACCGGCAAATTCCGGTTGATGGCATTTGTGTGCGTGTCGGTGCAATGAGATGTCATAGCCAAGCATTAACTATCAAACTAAAACAAGATGTACCCTTAGATGAAATAGAAGAAATTATTGCAAATTCAAATGATTGGGTAGAAGTTGTTCCCAACGAGAGAGAAGCAACAACTTCACAGCTGACGCCAACCGCAGTAACGGGTACTCTATCAATACCGGTAGGACGATTACGCAAACTGACAATGGGCGGTGAATACTTGTCTGTTTTCACCGTGGGTGATCAATTACTTTGGGGTGCTGCAGAACCATTGCGCAGAATGCTGCGCATATTGATTGCACACTAAATGTCTTTTATCGATATCCTTAAAAAATAGCCGAATGTATTTTATCGTTTCGAGTTTAATCCTTCGTTACTTAACGAATAGTGGTAAATAGAACCAGCAACTTGAGGAACATATATTTCGCACCTTGCATGTATTGTAAGGTGCCATAACTGATTATGGGTTTGCTTGAAATGAATTCCCGTAATCTGGAGCATAATTGCAGCGAGTGTGATTGTGCTGCAATACTGGCCTTTCGATATTTATTTCCAAAAAACTAGAGAGGGTACTTCGGTGTATAAAACATCTTTTAAAGTAAGCTTGTTTGTAATTATTCTGATGTTACCATGGGTTGTTGCTCAAGCAGCCGGACTCGGTAAATTGACGCTTAATTCCGCGCTAGGGCAGCCTTTCAGCGCGGAAATCGATATCGTATCGACTGGTAATGATGAGCTCTCATCTCTTAAGGCCAGTGTGGCTACTCGTGAAGCATTCACGCAAGCAGGTATAAATTATGAATCTATCTTGTCAGCTTTTAAAGTTTCAATCGAAACAAGGGCAAATGGTAATCCTTATATTAAGTTAACTTCGCAGCAAGCGGTTAATGATCCATTTTTAATGTTGTTGATGGAGTTAAATTGGTCTTCAGGGCGAATTTTACGGGAGTACACTATTCTACTGGATCCTGTTGAATCGCCAGCGCAAAATCTGGTAGCGGCCAATACAAATCCTCCTCCCCTAGTCGGTGCGTCAGGATATGATGCAGAAAGATCGACTCGCATCGAAAATAATAATCCAATTACAAACTCGGCTCCATCAACTGTCGATACGTCCACTCGATCTAATAATACTTATGGCCCAGTTAACCGGGGTGATACCTTGTCATCGATTGCGATCCAGGTATTACCAACTGGTGTCGATCTTAATCAAATGCTGGTGGCGCTTTATCGTGCCAATCGAGAAGCCTTTATCGCCAACAATATGAATTTACTCAAGACGGGTGCTATTCTGAAAGTGCCTGAGAAAAAAGAGATAACAGCAATTGATTCATCAACAGCCAGAGCCGAAATAAAAACGCAAATAGCAGACTGGCGTAATTACCGGGGGCGGTTGGCAGCCATTAATCACGAATCCCCAGCGCCTCATGCGATCAGTCAATCAGATCAAGGCCAGATTACCAGTATTGATAAGAAGTCAACGTCAATTCCCGATGCGCCCAAAGAGGTTCTGAAACTATCCAGTGGAGCACAGTTGCTTGATCAAGACGGTCAGATTGCTGAATCCTCACTGGTTGATCGTCTTCGTATGATGGAAGAAGATGCGATTGCGCGAAATCTTGCATTGAAGGAAGCGAATGAACGTGTAGCCATGTTGGAAAAAAGTGTTGAGAACTTGAAACAATTACTAGAGTTGAAAGACTCGGTATTAGCTCAGGTGCAGATTAAGGCAGAATCAATTCCAACAACAATTGATAAACCAGAGTTACATTTTCCGCCAGACGGGGTTTCAGTTACCGAAAACGTAGAATTGGACTCTACTTCTATACCGGAAGAAGCATCGGTAATTCAACCGGCCGCAGAAGCCCTAGTAATCAATGCGCCTTCAATGGCGGATGAAGAGGCTGGCCGATCACTGCTCGATCAGGCATATGACTATATAGAATATATTGGTGTGGTTTTAATTCTGGTGTTGTTGCTCATTTTGTTGATTCTTAAAAGACGTCGGAATCAATCGCAAGACGATGAGGAGATAGATGATAATGAAGAAAATTTTTCCTCAGCAATGCGTTCTCGAATAGCTTCAATGGCTGCTGCAAAGGCTGCGCCTGTTACTGAGGAAGATCGCTTGCCATCTGAAAATATGGATCATGATCAATCTTTTCACCATATCGATTCCTATTCTCCAGCGGAAGAATCGGAAAAGTTTGATAGAGAGGTGGATTTATCCTACGAAGATAGTGCCGAACATACTTTGCAATCCGATTTTGATACTGAATCGACTACAGAATCGCAGGTCAACGATGAAACGATTCTGGAACATTCACAGGCTATCCATAAAAACTTACAGGAAGACTCTGATGAAGACTTTAGTCGACCGATTGCATCTGCAGAAGATAAGAATTCTGCTGGACTTGCAAATCAAATTGATTTTGATTTGAGCGATGAGGCCGATGAAATTGCAACGGATGGAAAAAGAGAATTAAAGAATATTAAGCAAATAAAGGAAGCTGAAAATGTTTCTGATTATGCGGTAGAGATTGATTTTGATGAACCAGAGCAATCGCTTGATGCTATCGACTCAAGCAATAAGGCTGTAGAAAAAAATAAGGATGATTTTGAGTTTTCTCGTTCAGAAATTGATCTGGCAGATAACCAAAATCCGAATGAAATTGAGATTCCCTTGTTCAGTGAGGAGATTAATCGAAATTCAGAGGAACCTGCACTGGATGATGATTCTTTAGAATCCGAGCGATCCCCCGGTGCTGAACAGAGTGATGGAGAATCAAATTTTTCATCAATAACGCCTGAGATTGATTTGGCCGCTATTGATTTAGATCTAGAGGAAGCAAATGTAGGCGATAACAAGGATAAAAAGGAAGATCTGAATGCACCAAGTGAGGCATGGCAGGAAGTTGAAACCAAATTAGATTTGGCAAGAGCATATCAAGAAATGGATGACAAGGAAGGCGCTAAAGAAATGCTTGAAGAAGTCATTCGAGATGGTGATACAAAGCAAAAGAAAGCTGCCAGGAAAATATTAAAAGATCTGCGATGATCATTCTTTAGTTTGTTGCGATTTATTGGGAAAGGCAGTTTCTGTTGGCACGAATAATTTTAGTTTTAGAATATAATGGCAGCCGCTATTGTGGATGGCAAAGTCAACCGGAAAATTGCTCGATACAGGATACACTGGAAACTGCTTTATCAAAAATAGCGCATGAAGAAATACGCATAATTACTGCCGGGAGAACCGATGCAGGTGTACATGCACTCTATCAGGTGGTACATTTTGATACTTTCGTGCAACGTCCTATCAATGCATGGGTGCGTGGGGTAAACGCGTTTCTACCTGATGATATTGCTGTTTTGTGGGCATCGGAAGTGTCCGACAGATTTCATGCAAGATATAGCGCACTTGAGCGACGTTATTTGTATTTCTTACTTAATCAGTCAGTGCGTCCGGGGGTTAATCATAAAAAAGTTGGATGGTTTCATCAACCGCTACAATTGGACATCATGCAGTGCGCGGCTAATATCCTGATTGGAGAACATGATTTCTCTTCGTTCCGGGCAGCTGCATGTCAAGCAAAATCTCCTATACGCACAATTACGCAATTAAAGATTGTTCGTCATGGAAATTTATTGATTTTTGATTTACGTGCCAATGCATTCTTGCAGCACATGGTGAGAAATATTATTGGTTGCCTGGTTTATATTGGTAAAGGTAAATATCCTTCCGAATGGATGCTTGAGTTGCTGGAAGGTCGCAATCGTGCCTACGCTGCGCCAACTTTTTCTGCTGCGGGCTTATATTTGGCGGGTGTGAAATATGATTCCAGCTGGTGTATGCCAGAATTATCTAGAATACCCATTATTCCCAACATGTTCCTATATAATTAAGTATTCAAAGTTTATAACTAGCATGTCAGTACGTGTAAAAGTGTGTGGGATTACTCGATGTGAGGACGCTGCAGCAGCAATTCGGGCAGGTGTTGATGCTATCGGTTTTGTTTTTTGGCCTCAGAGCGCACGCTATATCGAGCCTGATATTGCACGCATTATGACTGCTAATGTCCCACCTTTCATTTGTAATGTAGGGGTTTATGTTGATCCCGATGTTGCTTGGGTCGAGAAAACTGCTCGAGTAGCTCAGTTAAACTTGCTTCAATTTCATGGCGATGAGCCCCCTGAATTCTGTAATCAATTTTCCCAACCTTATATTAAAGCAATTAGAGTCAAACCAGACACAGATTTGCTACAATATGCCGAACGATACAGAACCGCAAAAGGCTTATTGCTTGATACTTATGTGGCCGATATGCCGGGAGGTACTGGGCATGCGTTTGAATGGGATTTGATACCCAAACGTTTGTCTCTGCCCCTTATTTTGTCTGGGGGCTTAAATCCAGCCAATGTGTCTGGGGCAATTCAACAAACTCAACCATGGGCAGTCGATGTTTCAAGTGGTGTGGAAACCTCGAAAGGAATTAAAGATGAAAAAAAGATTTTTGCTTTCATGCGAGGAGTAAAACAATTGTGAGCGCCTATGATCTTCCTAGTAAGAACGGTCACTTTGGACCCTACGGAGGCATTTTTGTTGCTGAAACATTAATCTCGGCACTGGAAGATTTGCGAAAGCAATATGAATTTTATCGTAACGATGCGGATTTTCAGTCAGAATTTGCTGAAGAATTAAAACATTACGTAGGGCGTCCCAGCCCCATCTACCATGCCAAAAGATGGTCGGAGCATTTAGGTGGCGCACAGATACTGTTAAAACGAGAAGATCTGAATCATACCGGTGCACATAAAATAAACAATACAATCGGACAAGCTTTATTGGCCCGACGCATGGGAAAGAAGCGTGTTATCGCGGAAACCGGTGCCGGCCAACATGGTGTAGCCAGCGCTACGGTTGCGGCACGTTATGGCATGGAATGCGTCGTTTATATGGGTTCTGAAGACGTTAAACGTCAGGCGACCAATGTTTATCGTATGAAGCTCTTGGGGGCCACAGTGGTGCCGGTGGAGTCGGGGTCACGAACATTGAAAGATGCGTTAAACGAGGCGATGCGGGATTGGGTTACCAATGTCGAAAACACTTTTTATATTATCGGTACTGTTGCCGGGCCTCACCCGTATCCGATGATGGTGAGGGATTTTCAAGCAGTAATAGGGAACGAGTCTAAAATACAAATGCAAGAAGATTTTTCGCGACAGCCGGATGCGCTTATTGCATGCGTCGGTGGAGGATCAAATGCCATTGGTTTATTTTATCCCTATATTGATGACGTCAATGTTCGCTTGATAGGTGTCGAAGCGGCAGGGAAAGGAATTGATACTCACCAACATGCGGCGACTTTATCAATGGGCAAACCAGGCGTATTGCATGGCAATCGTACTTATCTGATTCAAGATGAAAATGGTCAAATTGTTGAAACACATTCTATTTCGGCTGGTCTCGATTATCCCGGCGTAGGGCCGGAACATGCTTGGCTTAAAGATTGTGGGCGTGCTGAATACGTAGCAATTACCGACGATGAAGCGCTGGAAGCATTTCATACGTTGTGCCGGTATGAAGGTATTATGCCGGCATTGGAATCGAGTCATGCGCTGGCTTATGCGGCCAAATATGCGACTACCCTTACCAAAGATAAATTATTGCTGGTTAATTTATCTGGTCGCGGTGACAAGGATATGGCGACAGTTGCGCAAATGTCAGGTTTGACACTGTAATAAATTTGCCCCATGTATTGTTATAGTAATTCTCTGAAAAAATTCGAGAACGGATTGAGTGGATGAGCCTAGACAGTATTAAAAATTTACTAAATTTTTTTAGCGGGCAAAGCGATGCTAAAAGAACCAATCGCATTGCTAAAACATTTGCCGAATTAAAAGAACAAAATCGTAAGGCTTTGATTCCCTTCATTACGGCGGGTGATCCTCATCCAAAATATACTGTTCAATTGATGCATCAATTGGTTGAGTCAGGTGCTGATATTATTGAATTGGGCGTTCCTTTTTCCGATCCCATGGCGGATGGGCCTACTATTCAAAGATCTTCAGAACGGGCGTTAAAACATCATGTTAGTCTGGTTGATGTGTTGAAGTTGGTGGTTGAATTCAGAAAAATAAATACAAATACGCCGATTGTTTTGATGGGATATGCAAATCCTGTTGAAGCACTGGGTCATGTTTCATTTGCTGTCAAAGCGAGAGACTGCGGGGTTGATGGTGTGCTTATTGTTGATTATCCTCCGGAAGAATCAAGTGAATGGGTACAGTGTTTGGAGCAGCATCAAATTGATGCAATCTTTTTATTGTCTCCCACAACGCATCAACAGCGCATTGAGCAAGTGGCAAAAATAGCGAAAGGCTATATTTATTATGTTTCTCTAAAAGGAGTTACGGGTGCATCGCACCTTGATCTACAAGATGTCGGCACGAAACTGGAACAATTGCGTCAGTATATTTCATTGCCAATCGGCGTTGGATTTGGCATACGCGATGGTGCGACAGCCAAGGCAGTTGCAGAATTGGCAGATGCTGTGGTTGTAGGTAGCAGAATAATTGAGGAAATTGAAAAGTCTTCTGAGTCAGATTTATTAAGAAATGTCGGAAATCAGATAAAAGCGTTACGTGATGCTATTGATGAGAATTAAAGTAAGACATTCGGGGAAAAAGTTTTTATGAGTTGGTTTCAGAATATCATTCCACCTAAAATTAAACGCAAGGAAGCCGGCGAAAAAAAAATAGTGCCAGAAGGTTTGTGGAGTAAATGTGTCACTTGTGAAGCAGTCTTATACTACACGGACCTGGCCAAAAACCTGAACGTTTGCCCAAAATGTGATTTTCATAATCGTATTTCTGCCAGAGATCGCCTCGATCAATTGCTGGATCCCGCAGGGCGAATTGAGATTGGTATTGGAGTAGTTGCAACCGATGCATTAAAATTCAAGGATAGCAAGCGTTATGTTGATCGACTGACGCAAGCCAAGGAAAATACTGATGAAGATGACTCTCTAGTAGTCATGCAGGGAACCATTAAGAAAGTTCCCGTTGTTATTGCTGTATTTGAGTTTGGTTTTATGGGTGGATCGATGGGCTCTGTTGTAGGTGAGCGATTTGTTCGAGGTGTCAAAGCTTGTATTGATAGCCATATCCCGTTTATTTGCTTCAGTGCGAGCGGAGGCGCGCGCATGCAAGAAGGCTTGTTTTCCCTAATGCAAATGGCTAAAACTACGGCCGCGTTGACGCAATTGAGCCGCAATAAGCTCCCGTATATTTCTGTTTTGACAGATCCTACAATGGGCGGAGTATCTGCAAGCTTTGCTTTTATCGGAGATATTGTAATTGCAGAGCCAGGCGCTCTTATCGGTTTTGCTGGTCCGCGTGTAATCGAGCAAACTGTACGCCAGACGCTTCCCGAAGGTTTTCAGCGCGCTGAATTCTTATTGCAACATGGCGCGATTGATATGATTGTCGATCGCAGGCAAATGCGCGACAGAATCGTCAATATTTGCACGCAATTAATGCGTATCCCGATATCGGTATCTTAAATCTGGAGCAATCAAGGGCAATGAATGTGCCGGATAAGCTTCCTGTTTCAGTTGCAGATTGGTTAAGTTATTTCGAGGCATTTCACCCTCAAACGATTGAGTTGGGACTGGATCGAATTAATCTGATTCGATCAGAACTTGCATTGTATCCTCAGTTTCCTATCATCATAGTCGGCGGAACAAATGGTAAAGGATCTGTCTGTGCGATGCTTGAATCCATACTCTATTGTGCGGGGTATGAAGTTGGCTGTTACACTTCTCCTCATTTATTGCACTATAATGAACGAATACGTATCGGTAAAAAAAACATTGATGATCAGAGGCTTTGCAATGCCTTTATGCAGATATATTCAGTCTGCAAGGTTCGAGGCATCTCATTAACCTATTTTGAAGTTGGTACATTGGCCGCGATGTATTGTTTTGTCCATGCCGGCGTCAATGCGGCGGTTCTAGAGGTTGGGTTAGGAGGGCGCCTTGATGCGGTTAATATATTTGATGCTGATTGCTCAATTCTGACCAGTATCGATCTGGATCATGTTGATTACCTTGGGGATACACGAGAAAAAATAGGTTTTGAAAAAGCCGCGATTTTTAGAAAAAACAAACCGGCAATTTGTGCGGAAATTGATTTGCCGCAATCGGTTATCCAGCAAGCTGAAAAGAACGATGCAATCTTATATCGGATTAATGAACAGTTCGGTTTTTTAAAACAAGATGTGCATTGGGATTTTTGGGGGCCGAAAAATAAACGCTATTCTCTTCCATTTCCGGCTTTAAGGGGGGAGAAACAATTACAAAATGCCAGTACTTGTTTGGCGGCTTTAGATACGTTGGAGGAGGCACTGCCCGTCAGCATGAGTAATGTACGTCAGGGTTTAATCGAGGCGGTTATTTCAGGACGATTTCAAGTGGTTTCAACACAGCCACTCATTATTCTGGATGTCGCACATAATCCAGGTGCTGCGATGGTACTGTCACAAAACTTACGTGCAACAAAACCAATCGGACAAACTTTTGCAATTATAGCTATGTTGCAAGATAAGGATATCCGTGGCGTTATCCAGGCATTGAAAAATGATATCGATTACTGGTTCGTATCTTCTGTTAATTCTTCTCGAGCCGCTGCTGCTGATTATTTGATTAATGAACTTTATGAAGCTGAAGTTGCGGATGATAGTGTCCGAAAATTTTCCGATACTATTTCCGCTTTTGTTTTTGCCTGTGAACAAGCAGGTAAAAATGATAGAATTTGCGTGTTTGGATCTTTCTATACGGTAGGTGATGTGTTGCGATACCTAAACACTCATCAAAGCAAGTAATCATCTGGATTTGCTTATGACTAAAAATATCACTGAAGAAGAATTACTGCTTCGGAAACGTGCCAGGAGGCGCTTGGTCGGAGCAATAATTCTGGTTCTTGTTTCCATCATTGTTTTGCCAGCCATATTCGATGAGCCTAAACCGGGGGATGAAACGCATGAAATTGCTATTAATTTACCAGGAGTTGATAGAAGTACTATAGTTCCAAGTGCGGAGCAAAGGACTCAGGAATCTTTTAGTGATATGAGCGCAACCACTGAATTCCAGAATGAACCCGAAATTTATACTCAAGATATCGAGGAAATCATTGAAGCACACTCTTACGAACCCGGAGGTATACCCATTCCCGGTATTAAGCCAAAACTTGATAAACGATCTACTGAAATATTGAGCGTAAACGATGCAAACTCAGTGCGTAGCGCTGTAAATACACCTGCTGCAGCGACTCGTGCGACTGAAACAGCCAAGACTTCCCAAATTTCATCAGATTCAACAAAAGGATTTGTTATCCAGTTAGGCGCATTTTCAGATCAATCAAAAGCCAGACAACAACATGCAAATTTAGTGTCCAGTGGTTTTAATGCTTATACCGAAACACTTAAGGTTGATAATAAGGAAATAACGCGCGTGCGCATTGGGCCTTTTATGGCACGAGGGGCAGCTGATAACGAATTAAAGAAATTAAAGAATATTGGATTGGACGGAGTAATAATTCCCAAGTAGCGTGTTAATCCAAACAGTATTTCTTAAAATGAAATCTCTTTAATAATATTATTCAGCGAATTGCGTTAATTTTGATCAATGACCGCTTTTGACTATGTTGTTCTCAGTATTTTTTTTGTATCTGTAATATTAAGTATTTTTCGTGGGTTTGTACGAGAATCATTGGCTATTGCGGGGTGGGTGGTTGCGTTTATCGTTGCTGGTGCCTATACATCCTTTTTTGAGCAATTTTTGCCTGTTGAAATAGCTGGAGAAACATTAAGATTCTTCATCACATTTGTTTTGACTTTTCTTGCAGTATTACTAGTCACGGCATTGATAACCATGTTACTGGCTGCGCTTATCAAGGGTATAGGATTGGGGTTTATTGATCGAATTTTAGGTTCAATATTTGGTTTTTTACGGGCTTTAATTATTGTAATGCTATTGGTTCTGATTGCGGGATTAACGACAATTCCTAGCCAGGTTTTTTGGCAACAGGCTGTTTTAAGTAAGCCGCTGGAGGCTATCGCATTACAAATATTACCCTGGTTGCCCAATGACTTATCAAAACATATCAATTATGAGCGAAGGGAAAGTTCTTAAATTGATCCTGGATCAATAAAATTTGCTATGCTTACCTGCAAATACTTACTTCATAAGCAAATTTATATCCATTCTTAAGCTGATTAAGGCAAAATTTACGGAGTATTTCTATGTGTGGAATTCTCGGCATTGTTGCAAAATCACCGGCCAATCAATTACTTTATGATGGCTTGTTAATGCTGCAGCATCGCGGACAAGACGCGAGCGGTATAGTAACAGCGCAAGGCAACACCTTTCACATGCATAAAGGGCTTGGTCTGGTAAGGGATGTATTCCGCACTAGAAACATGAGAGCGCTGACCGGGAATATGGGTATCGGTCACGTACGTTACCCCACTGTCGGGTCTGCAGCCTCTCCGGCTGAGGCTCAGCCCTTTTATGTGAATTCTCCGTTTGGTATTGTACTCAGTCATAATGGGAATCTGACAAATGCCGAACAGCTTAATCATGAGTTGTTCAGAACTGATCTAAGACATGTGAATACCAATTCCGATTCAGAAGTGCTTTTAAATGTTCTTGCACATGAATTACAGGAAAGTACGCGCAATTGTCAACTTGACCCTGAAGCTATTTTTTCTGCAGTAGCTGGCGTACATAGGCGCTGTAAAGGTGCATATGCGGTTGTAGCTATGATTGCCGGATATGGATTGCTCGCTTTTCGTGACCCTTATGGAATACGCCCCCTGGTATTTGGAACCGCGGAAAATGAAATGGGCGATGAATATCTGGTTGCTTCCGAAAGTGTTGCTTTGGATACACTGGGATTCAGGCTGATACGTGATGTAGGTCCTGGAGAAGCTATTTTTATTGATGAAAACGGCAACTTCTATAATAAACAATGTGCTCAATCTTCTTCATTAAACCCTTGTATTTTTGAATATGTATATTTAGCTAGGCCTGATTCTGTCATTGATGGAATTTCTGTTTATGAAACACGGTTAAATATGGGAGAGTATCTGGCTGATAAAATTAAAAAATCAATGTCTCATTTAAATATTGATGTGGTTATTCCCATACCGGACTCGGGCCGTCCTTGTGCTTTACAGTTAGCTAATTGTTTGGGAGTAAATTTTCGTGAAGGCTTTGTTAAAAATCGATATGTTGGCCGGACTTTTATTATGCCGGGACAGCAGCAGCGACGTAAATCAGTGCGGCAAAAATTAAATGCAATGAGTATAGAATTCCGTGGAAAAAATGTTTTGCTGGTCGACGATTCCATTGTACGTGGCACTACAAGTCGTGAGATTGTGCAGATGGCGCGCGAGGCTGGTGCAAACAAGATTTATTTTGCTTCAGCAGCTCCCCCGGTGAGATACCCCAATGTGTATGGTATCGATATGCCAACGCGCCAAGAACTAATCGCAACTGATCGCGATACGGATGAAATTTGTGCTGAAATCGACGCAGATTATCTGATTTTCCAAGACCCGGATGCACTCAATCATGCGGTTTCAGTTGTTTCACCCGCTGTCAATAAGTTTGAGACCTCATGTTTTGATGGAATCTATATTACTGGCGATGTGACGCCGGGTTATTTAAATTCTCTCGAGTTTCAAAGAAATTCCAGTCAATTATCACATTACACCAGATACAATACTCAATTGGATCTGAGTTTGGTTTTCTCCGAATAGTGCTTGTGGAAAAACAAATAAAGTTATCCAACAAGCCGATTCAAAAACGATCAGTGCCAAATCGCCATAAATTCTGAAAATTAATCATTGCTTGAGGTTCCCGTTATATGTCTGATCACTTACAGCCAGAAACGCTTGCACTACATACTGGCATCCATCGTAGTCAGTTTAACGAGCATTCAGAGGCCATGTATTTAACCTCGAGCTTTGTATTTGATAGTGCCGCACAAGCCGCTGCCCGTTTCTCCGGGGATGAGCCTGGCAATATCTATTCCCGGTTTACGAATCCTACTGTGACAGCATTTGAAGAAAGGCTTGCTGTGTTGGAAGGCGCTGAGACGTGTATTGCGACATCTTCCGGCATGTCCGCAATACTTGCATGTGTCATGGGATTGTTATCCGCCGGTGATCACATCATAGCGTCCAGGAGTTTATTTGGTGCAACAGTAAATTTATTCAATAACATACTTAAGAAATTTAATATTGAAACGACTTTTGTGGCGGCGACTGACGTGCATTCATGGCAAGCTGCCATACAAACTAATACCAAGTTATTCTTTCTGGAAACCCCCTCTAATCCATTGACGGAAGTATCTGATATTTCTGCATTAGCTGAGATTGCGAAGAAATCGAATCTCTGGTTAGTGGTCGATAACTGCTTCTGCACTCCTGTCTTGCAAAAACCGCTCGAGCTGGGTGCAGATATTGTCATTCACTCTGCTACCAAATATTTAGATGGGCAGGGAAGGGTATTAGGAGGCGCGGTACTAGGCAAGCGCGATGTATTAATGGAGGGCGGTATTTATGGATTTTTACGAACAGCCGGGCCAACTCTTAGTGCATTTAATGCCTGGGTTATACTTAAAGGGCTGGAAACACTTAAGATTCGTGTAGAAACGCATTCTAGAAATGCGCTGCAACTGGCCCAATGGCTTGAATCCCATCCAAATGTGTTACGCATTTTTTATCCCGGCTTAATGTCTCACCCGCAATATGAATTGGCAAAACAACAACAAAAATCAGGTGGAGGTATTGTTTCCTTTGAAGTTAAAGGGGGTAAAGAAGCAGCTTGGCGCGTTATTGATTCGACCCGCTTAATATCAATTACTGCCAATTTGGGCGATACGAAGAGTACGTTGACTCACCCTGCTACGACGACCCATGCGCGAATCAGTCAGGAAGCACGGG